>NZ_JBHUEO010000027.1:0-23319 GCF_042680885.1 Siminovitchia sediminis
GATTTTGTATGGAGCAACTTTATCACCGCCATATTTTGTTATTTTTATTTTAACAAATTAAAACGATGAAAGAACAAATATTATAAATAATTAAAAAGGCTGTCGAGGGTTTCTCGACAGCCTGACCCTCCTGAGATCAGGAGGGTTTTTCTGTTCTTACCTTGATTGCCAATATCATCGATATGATCAAAAATACTGCAGTAAAACTGACGACACCGATCCATCCGTAACGGGACCAGAAAATGCCCCCGGCCGATCCTCCAATACTTGATCCCATATAATACGCAAACAAATAGAGAGAAGAGGCCTGAGCTATATCATGGGTTGCCCGGCTGCTGACCGAACCGCTCGCTACTGAATGGGCACCAAAAAATCCAAAGGTGAAAATAATGATACCCAGGATCTTGAAGACCAGATGGACTGGAACCGTTAAAGCCACTCCTGCCATCATTAGCAGCGTTCCCCAAATAATAAACCGGGACCTGCCATATCGATCTGCCAGCTTTCCGAACCACGCGGAGCTAAAGGTTCCTACCAAATACACCAGAAACAGCCACCCGATGATCGTCATACTTAAATTATACGGAGGGTCAGCCAATTTAAACCCAAGGTAATTAAAGATGGTTACAAAGCTTCCCATCAAGAAAAAAGCGATTAAAAATAACGACACCAATACAGGGTTTTTTACATGCGAGACCAGTGAGCCAAACAGGCTTTTCAAATTCAACGGCTGCGGCTCAAAATGTCTGGAAGGAGGAAGTGCCCATATGAAATATAACCCTGCCAAGAGGCTGACCGCTCCCAAAAACACCATCCCCGTCTGCCAGGAAAACAAGTCCGACATCGTTCCCATAATGACCCTGCCGGCCAATCCTCCTACCGTGTTGCCGCTAATATAAAGTCCCATCGCTACCCCAACGCTGTTCCCCTCAATTTCCTCTCCAAGATAGGCCATGGCAATTGAAGGGATGCCGGCAAAGGCGAACCCCTGGATCACACGGGACACCAACAAAAATTCAAAGGTGGGGGAAAAAGCGATCGCCACAGTCAATAAGGATGTAATAATCACGCAGAATGACATGATGTTCTTTCTTCCCCATGCTTCCGAAAGGGACCCGAATAAGAGCAATCCGAACGAGAGGGAGAGAGTTGTCAATGACAGGGACAGACTCGCCATTGTCGGGCTGACATCATATTCCTTTGTGAAAAGAGGCATTATGGGCTGCGTACTGTATAAGTTAGCAAATGTAATAAAAGCTGCTGCGAATAGCGCAAGGTTTGCTTTTTTAAAAGACGGCGTCCCCTGCTGAATATACGAATGTCTAAGAACCTTTTTTTCTTTACTCATCATGTACATCAGATTCCCATTCCAATGAATGTAAAAACTGGCAAATATCTTCATTTACCTGTTTCCGCTCGTTCCCCATGGTGATCATATGACCGGAATTTTCATACCACTTCAGCTGTTTATTGTCGGAGCTTGCATAACGGAAAATAAGATCGGCGCTTTCCCGATATACTGGCTGGTCCAGGCAGCCTTGCAGCACCAGGATGGGAGCGGTGATATCGGTTAATTTTGTTCCCGCCTGCAAAATGCATTTCCGGAGATCTTGCAAGGACGGCATTGCTATCTGCTTAAGTTCCTGGAAATCCTTCTTGAACTCCTCATCGTTTTTTCCTTCCAGTTTTTTTACTCTTTTTGCATACTCTAGCACCCGTTCAAACAATTCATCTGTTTTTCTATCCAGAACCGGAGCGGACATGGTGATCACAGCCTTCACTTTCTTGGCGGCAGCTAAATGCAAAGCAAACATTCCGCCCATGGAAATCCCGGCCACAGCGATCTCTTCATACCCTTTTGAAATTAAATATTCGTATCCGGTCACCGCATCTTTCCACCATTCTTGTGGACTTGTTTTTATCAATTCTCCGACACCTGCCCCGTGCCCTTGATATAATGGAGCATGGCACGTGTAGCCATTGACCTGCAGATGCCTTCCCAACATCCTTACATCATTCGTATTGCTAGTAAAGCCGTGGAGCAATAGAACAGCTCTATTTGTACTCTTATATGTAAAAGACTCAGGTGACACAACTATCATTTTCATCCTCCAATGTTAATCCTCTATAAACAGCATACACAAGCACATGTTATAAATATAATATATAATTTATATTAACACATCAGAAATTTTTATAGGCGGTGAGAGATTAATGAATATCCATGCGCTCCGTTTATATACTAAAGTCGCTGAATATCAAAGTGTCTCCAAGGCAGCAGAAGTACTGAGAATCAGTCAGCCTGCCGTCACAATGCAGGTGCGGAATCTCGAAAAAGAGTTTGGTTTTTCTTTAATTAAATCAAAAGGAAGAGGAATCGTTTTAACTCCCGAGGGGGAGTTTGTCTATCAACAAGCACAAAGGTTATTCGATCTGGAAAAAGACATCGAAAGCAAGATCTCCCAAGTAAGAAATTCAGGAGAAGGGCACCTAACGATTTCCGCATCCCATATCCCCACCAACTTTTTGCTGCCGGAATGGCTGAGCCAATATAAAGCATTGTATCCAACACGGAAAGTGCAAGTGAAAACCGAAAATACCCAGCAGGTCATCGAGCAGCTGCTTCATTATCAAGCGGACGTGGCATTCGTTATCGAAGAAAATGAGCATCATCCAGATATGAACTATCAACATCTGATGAATCTGGAGTTTTGTTTTATTGTACCTATCGGCCACAGGCTTGCCGGGCAAACTGTTTCATTTGAGGAATTAATGGAAGAGCCCTTTATATTAAGGGAAGAAGGGAGCTCTACAAAAGACCTATTGATGGCATTATGTAAAATTCACAAAACCCCATCGCCGAAAATCGGTTTGGAGCTATATGGAATGACAGAATCCATTCGCACCGTTGCTTCAGGTTTTGGGGTAATGCTGGCACCGGTGATTGCCTTGGAGAGCTACTTTCAGCAAAAACAAGTTGCCCGCGTGAATGTTGAAGGAGTGGAGATCAAGCGTCCGGTCTATGCTTGCACGAGGAAAAATGACAAAGAAGTTCTTCCCCATGCAAAGGCGTTCTTGGAAATAGTCAGAAGAAAAGGCCTTTCTAACGACAGAAAGGCCTTTGACCCAACAATTGATTAAACAAACTCTATGCCTTCATTAATCAGTATGGATGATTTAATCTTGTAATTGGAATGACAAAACAGAGCCGAAAGATGCTGCAAACTTCCTATCTTATACAGCTTCTACGGAGTGTGAGGATCTCCGACAACCACTTGAACCTTCTCCGGCCATTACTTCATCAAGGTGATCCTATAAAAAGTGCCGAATAAGCACACATGAAAGGGATGGCGTATCGCTTGCGAATGAAAGGTTTGCTTCTTTTAACCACTTGGGTTGTTCATAGGGAAAAGATCTTCCTTTTCCATTGAAAAAGGTCTTTCACCAACACAATGACTGTGAAAGACCTTTGAGATCTATGCACCCACTCTTGCTTTATCAGAAATATTCTTTGCAGCTTGGACAACTTTTTCAATGTCCCCTTCTTTTATGCTTCTATTTGTAACCAGACGGACTCGCGATGGACCTTCCGGGTTTGCGAGAACATCATGCTTGTTTAATTGCTGAATAAACTCATTGGACGTCATCCCCAGTTCCTCAACTGAAAACATAATAATGTTTGTTTCTACTCCCTCAGCATTGACAGCGATCCCCTCAATTTGCGCCAGGCCTTCAGCAAGCGACCTTGCATGAAGGTGATCCTCTTTCAAACGATCCACCATTTCTTCCAGTGCCACAATACCGGCGGCTGCCACAACTCCTGCTTGGCGAAGCCCCCCGCCAAGCATTTTGCGCCATTTTCTGGACTCATCGATAAATTTTTTAGAACCTGCCAAAATAGATCCCATGGGAGCACTTAACCCTTTAGACAGGCAAAACTGGACTGAATCTACATATTTTGTAATTTCCTTAACATCGACCCCTAGGCCGACGGCTGCATTAAATAGTCTGGCGCCATCCAAATGGACAGGAATTTGATAGTTCCGGGAAACTTCGTACACCTTTTTCATATAGGGCAGGGGCAAAATCAGCCCGCCCGAATCGGCATGAGTATTTTCCAGGCAAATGAGAGCAGTTTGGGGACAGTGAATATCGTCTTCACGAATCGCAGCCACGATTTCATGAACAGGCATTTGCCCGTTGACCTCTTGAATGGTTCTCGGCTGTACACCTGCAATCGCAGCAAGACCTCCCGTTTCATAATAAAAGATATGGGATTTGGCTCCCAAAATCACTTCATCGCCCCGTGCAGTATGGGATAAAACCGCAACTTGATTTCCCTGTGTTCCGCTTGTAACAAATAGCGCCGCCTCTTTCCCCACCATCTCCGCGGCAAGCTGCTCCAGTCGATTAATCGTTGGGTCTTCTCCGTAAACGTCATCTCCCACCACTGCGTTGCGCATCGCATCCCGCATCTTTTCTGTCGGTTGGGTGACCGTGTCACTTCGTAAATCTATCGGCATTTGTCGTACTCCTTTCAATCAAACATTCTATTATGAATGATAGTAGCAAAAATTCCTTATGCAGGAAACTATCCTCTTCAGAAAAATCGAAAGTGTGTAATGTAGTTTCCGGTATTCCCTGCAAAAACTATGAAATTAAAATTGTGATTTTTTGGAAAAGATGTCTTACAGAAAACGGAAAGTTTTCTTTGGGTCTTCCTCCTTACAAAAGAAAAACTCAAACATAAAGGTATGAGTCCAGTAAAATTACCAAACTCATACCTGAATAAACAGCCTTGATTCCACTTATTGTTGTAGCAGCCACTCCTGGAATCTCTGGTTGACTTCATCAAAGTTTTCAGCCCAATATTCTTCGTTGACTAACACTTGTTTATCCGCAAGTTCAGGTGATTGGCCGAGTCGATTTTGGACTTCTTCCGGCAATAGTTTAACCGCTTCCTCATTAACAGGAGAATAATCAATAGATTTGGAGAACTCCGCCTGAACCTCTGCTTTTGTTGCAAAGTTAATAAATTCCATGGCCAAGTCCTTGTTTTTGGCTCCTTTTGGCACTGCCCAAGATTCACTGTTCAATAAAGCTTGATTATAGTCAAGGTCTACTGGAGCACCTTCATTCTTTGCAGTCGTAATCCTTCCATTCCATGCCGTAGACACTGTGACAGTACCACTGGATAATAATTCAACTGGCTGTGCTCCCGCATCCCACCATACAATTTCAGTTTTCTCCTTTAATTTTTCCAGACTCTTAAAAGCACGGTCAATATCAAGCGGATATAGTTCTTCCGGTTTTACGCCATCAGCCAGCAGGGCAACTTCCATGGCTTCATATGGCATTTTCCATAACCCGCGCGCACCCGGATATTTATCTACATCCCAAAAATCAGCCCATGTTGCAGGATGGTCATCTTCTGAAAACTGTTCAGTGCTGTATGCAATAGCCGTTGAATACATTTCTGCTCCTACATAGTATTCCTTTGCCAATTCAGGTTTCACATTTTCCTTGTTGACAATGTCATAGTCAATCGGTTCAAAGAGATCCTGATCCATTGCTTGTGCTCCCCACAAATTTCCAATATTTACGACATCCCAGGTAACATTTCCACCCTCTACCATCGCTTTAAACTTTCCATAGTCTGTCGGGGATTCAACTTGAATTTTAACTCCAAATTCTTCTTCAAAAGGTTCAAAAATAGATTTCTGTCTAGCTTCAGTAATAGCTCCTCCCCAGTCAACAACTACTAGGGTGTCGTTTGAAGAACTTTCTCCACCGGATTCGCTTGCTCCACCGCCACATGCTGATAAAATGAGAGTTATTGCCAGAAATAAACCAAAAATGTACCCTTTTCTACGCATAGGTTTCTCCCCTTTAAACTTTTTTTATTAATGGATATTTAGTAACCTAAGCCAACTGGATCTTTCTGTTACCACAAAAAAATTTAATCTCCTGCCAATAACCTGTATCTTCAGAAAATTTATATTGAGATTATATCAATTGAGCGGAAATCAGAGGCATTACAAATGGTTAAAAAAACAACTCAAAACTTTAACTCAATGTCCATATGGGTAAGTACTACTGATACAAAAGGGTATAGGCACACGGCCTTATTGTCTTCTTAAGCTCGCTTCGAAGGAATTTAACCATCGTTCTCCCTAATTAAATTTAACCATCGCATGTTTAATATTGGTATATTCCTCAAGGGAATAGATGGATTGGTCGTTGCCGTATCCTGAAAGTTTTGACCCGCCGTGCGGCATTTCACTCACAATTGTTAAATGGGTATTGGTCCATACAGCGCCAAATTCCAATTGCTTAGTCATGTCCATTGCACGGTCAATATTTTTTGTCCAAACAGAAGCTGCTAAAGCATAGTTACAATCGTTTGCCATTTCAATGGCTTCCTTGTCATCTGAAAATGGGATAACCGTAACAACAGGGCCAAAGACTTCCTCCTGAACAATTTCGTCAGATTGCTTAACCCCTGTTATAATTGTCGGTTTATAGTAAAATCCGCGTTGATTGATTTTTTCTCCTCCTGTTAAAACTTGAACACCGGGATTTTTCTTTGCACGTTCAACAAATCCATGGACTCTGTCGCGATGTGCTTTTGATACCAACGGGCCCATTTCTACTCCTGGTTCCATAGGATCTCCTACTTTAATGTTCCTGACGGTTGTAACGAGTTCTTCTAGAAATTGATCGTATATTTTCTCTGACACATACACCCGTGCAGCAGCTGTACAATCTTGTCCACTATTATAAAAACCTCCGGTTTTGATTCCTGCAGCTGCTTTAGAAATATCAGCGTCATCAAAAATAAGGACTGGAGCTTTACCGCCAAGCTCTAAGTGTACCTTCTTTAACGTTTGAGCTGCCTCGCGGGCGACTGACATACCTGCTCGAACACTCCCTGTCAGTGAAATCATATGGACCTTTTGATGTGCGGACAGGGCAGCTCCCGCAACTTCCCCATAACCTGTAATAACATTTAATACACCCGGAGGTAAGATCCCTTCGCTTATTTCGGCCAATAAAAGCGTAGTTAACGGTGTAAGCTCAGAGGGTTTCAGTACTACTGTGTTACCGGCTGCCAGCGCGGGGCCAATCTTCCATCCAGCCATTGCAAGCGGGTAATTCCAGGGCGTAATGGAAGCTACAACACCAACAGGCTCACGTCTAATCATGCTTGTATGGTTTTCAAGATATTCTCCTGTACTCAACCCTTGAAGGTTTCTGGCTGCTCCTGCATAAAAACGAAGGATATCAATAAAACCTTGGACATCACTTTTTGCGGCAGCAATAGGTTTACCGACGTTTTGTGACTCGAGCAGAGCAAAGCGATCAATGTTTTCTTCCACTGCATCTGCTAATGTTAATAATATTAAGCTTCTTTCTTTCGGAGTTGTATTCTTCCATGTTTTAAATGCATTACCTGCAGCCTCTACGGCCTTGTCCACATCAGCCTCACCGCAAAGAGAAATTTCGGCCATTACTTCTTCTGCAGCCGGGTTTATTACTTTACCGTATTCACTTCCTATGCTCTCCGTCCATTTCCCATCAATGTAAACTTTGTATTTCTTCCCTGTTTGGATCGTCATTTTCTTCACCCTTTATATTGGTTGATTGCCTTTCTTTCAAAATTAAGATATTACCAGTTTGAAAGACTAATCATTAACCTATTTTCACAATGGTTCGGAGTCCTTTTCCCTTTTTCATTCTCTCAAAAGCTTCATTTAATTCTTCTAACCCCACCACATGAGAGATCATTGAATCTACATCTAATTTTTTCATCATATATAGGTCAATTAACTTTGGGAAGTCTATATCCGGTTTTGCTGAACCATAATTACAGCCAATTAATTTTTTTTCACGATCTGACATTTCGAACGGATCAATAGATATCTTTTGTCCGGATGCAGCTTGACCAACAATTACCGCTGTACCGCCTGTCCGAATCGCCTCATAGGCTATTTCAATTGTTTTAACATTGCCTATCGCTTCAAATGAATAATCTACTCCCACGCCATCGGTCATCCTCATGACTTCCTCAATCAAGTCATTCTTTCCTGAATGAATGGTATGAGTAGCTCCAAACTCCACTGCTTTCTTAAGCTTCTCTTCATTCAAATCAGCTGCAATGATTTTACTTGCAGAAGTAAGAGCGGCCCCTTGAACGATGGAAAGTCCTACTCCTCCACAGCCGACAACAAGAACAGACGAACCGGGCTCTACTTTTGCTGTATTGATCACAGAACCGACCCCGGTCATTACACTGCACCCAATGAGACAGGCTTTGTCCAGCGGCATATCATCCCGTATTTTAATTGCTCCAGATTCAGGGACAATTGCATATTCAGCAAAAGATCCTACCCGGAACTCCGGATAAACCGGTTTTCCATGTAATGACCTACGGGTCTCTGTTTTTGTTTCATATGATTCACATAAGTGGGGCCTACCTGATATACAGTGGAAACATTTTTTGCAACTTGGAATCCAAGATAAAATAACGTGATCCCCAACCTTTAATCCTTTAACATTTTCCCCGACTTGTTCAATGGTGCCTGCCCCTTCATGCCCGAGAATCATCGGTTTTGGATATTCCCAGTCCCCTGTTAAAACACGGTAGTCACTGTGACAAACTCCACTGTAATGAATTTTTACAAGTACTTCATCAGGACCTGGTCCTTGAATATCCACATCCTCCACTGTGAGCGGAATACCTGGTCCATAAAATACAGCGGCTTTCATAGACGCTCCCCCTTATTGGCCCATCTTTTTTTATACATTTTTGAATTTTCCGTATGTATACGTTTACATAATACCAAATACACATTTACTCTGTCAATAATCCTTTAGAAATTAAGTATCTGATAAATCCTAAACTCTATTAAAAAGTTAAGATAAGCAGCTGACATAGTTGGAGTTCGCTAAATGTGAATTAATATTTTAAAATTATTGACAATTTATATGTAAGCGCTTTAAGATGATTCTATGTATTCATTTTATTTTTTATTCTCTGTATACAACAAATGGTGAATTTCGGAATGGTTTAATTAATATGTTTAAAATATGGAGGGATTTCTATGGCAAACGTTAGATCTCAATATTATCATTCAAAAAGTTATTGGCTGGAGACAGCTGAAGATCCTTTATTACCCCGTCCGCCACTTAATGACTCCATTACAACTGATGTAGCAATACTTGGTGCTGGCTTTACCGGGTTGTGGACTGCCTACTATTTATTGGAAAGCAATCCATCGTTATCGATCACAATTTTAGAGAAAGAAATCTCCGGTTTCGGGGCATCCGGAAGAAATGGCGGATGGTGTTCTCCAAAGTTTTCTATCAGTCCAGGCGTTGCTATCGAGCGATATGGCGAAGCTGCGGCACGCGAATTATTGCAAGCGATGTCTGACTCTGTTACTGAAGTAGAGCATATCATTCAAAAAGAAAACATAAATGCTGACTGGGAAAAAGGGGGATCATTGCAAATCGCATTGGGCAATTATGGAATACCGGCACTTGAAAAGACATTTTCAGTATATAAAAGGTTGGGGTTAGAAAATGAAATCGAGTTATTAAGCAAAGATGAAACAGATAAACGAATTCGTATTGCAGGTGCAAAAGGAAGCGTATTCACTAAAAATTCAGGTGTTTTAAACCCGGGAAAACTTGTCAGGCATTTAGCCCAAATTTTGGAGCAGCGCGGGGTGAACATCTTTGAACAGACGGAAGTTGTCCAAGTGAAGAAAGGAAATAGTGTACGTTCGCCCGAACTCGTTACAGCGAACGGTACGGTTAAGGCAAATGTGGCAGTAGTTTTAGCTGGAGAGGCCTATTTAAGCCAACTACAAAACTTTCGCCGCCAATTAATTCCAATGTATTCATTAATCACTTTAACTGAACCTTTAACTGAAGAACAATGGAAATCGATTGGATGGGAAGGCCGTGAAACTGTAGGATCCACTCGCCTTTCTGTAGATTATTTACAAAGGACAGCGGATGGCAGAATTCTTTTCGGCGGCAGGGGCCAGCCTTATCGTTATGCATCCAAAATTAAAGATGAATTTGATTTCCACAGACCTACTCATGAATCGTTACAACAAATGGTTCAAAGATGGTTTCCATCCATTTCAAATATTAAATTTACTCATTCTTGGGGAGGACCGTTAGGGATTACACGTGATTGGACACCAAATTTTATATATGATCAGCAGACAAGAATTGCAGGGGCATGGGGGTATGCCGGACAGGGAGTTTCAACTACAAATCTGGCCGGAAGGGTGTTAAGTCAGTTAATTAACGAACAGAAAGGTTCCCTTACAGAATTACCAATGGTCCAGCATACATCAAGGAAATGGGAGCCTGA
The DNA here is from genome assembly GCF_042680885.1 of Siminovitchia sediminis. Taxonomy (NCBI): domain Bacteria; kingdom Bacillati; phylum Bacillota; class Bacilli; order Caryophanales; family Bacillaceae; genus Siminovitchia; species Siminovitchia sediminis. Next base: position 10,391 of record NZ_JBHUEO010000027.1, read on the forward strand.
GCCATTACGGTGGATCGGGGCACGATTTGTACAATCCAGCCTCGAAAGAGTAGATAAAAAATCAGAAGAGATGGATATTCCTCCCAAAGGCAATACTTTGGGAGAACGTTTGAATCGACACTAAAAAGCTTTTAATGCAAGAGCCTCTTTACTAGATGTGGATATCCAATTCCATAGGCAGCACCGAGATATCCACATCTAAAGATGTTTATTGCAGTTTTCACTTGAGGATCATATGGGTTGTTTTTTATATGGCTTAAAAATCTTATGAAATTCAACGATATTTTCATTCTTGTTTCTATTTAGATGATCTTTGATACTTTTAATATGCTGATCGAACAACTGCAGCGCTTCTTCTTCATTTCTCCTTTGTATTGCTCTCACAATCTCTCTATGCTCTTCAGGAGAACGCGGGCTCTCTTTATTTGCAGTTTCATGAAAAACCAAATAAATATTTGTTATATTAATAAGTTCTTGGCTATACTCAATCATTACATGATTTTTTGTAAGTTTTATCAAGTTCTGGTGAAACTCCGAACAAACTCTTAATCCGTCTGCATAATTACCGCTTCTGAACAATTTTTCCTCTTCATAAGTTAATTCTTCCAAAGCCTTCAATTGCTTATCGGCAGCTTCACGGCATGCAATCTTAATAGCTTCTTTTTCCATCAGCGTTCTTAATTGAAAAACATTTTCTATTTCTTGAAAGGTTGGCTGATTAATATATGCCCCTTTGCGGGGAATAATTTGAAGGATTTTTTCGTGCTGCATTCTTTTTAAAACTGAACGAATAGGGGTTCTGCTCACTTTAAAGGCCTCTGAGAGCAATTCTTCATTCAGTTGCGTATTTAAGGGAATTTGCCTGTTGAAAATCGCTTTTTTTAACTCACTATATACATACTCTTCTAAAGACAATTTTTTGCTCAAATATCTTCCCTCCCACTTATTTACTATCCACTGCTAAAATGCTCAGTTGTTTCCTAAATAAATAGCCTTAGCCCAAGAATAGAGCTAAAGCCATTTAGATACACTTCAATGCCTTTCCTATAGAAACTGCCTTCAAAGAAAAGGTTATGAAACACTTGGACTGTCCCATCCCTTCAGTCCTCGCCATTTAAAGTTCCTTACGCCCTTATACAGAATTCTTTTGATAAAACCTTGTTGGCGACAGATGACCTATATCAAATGATGTGTTTCCATCAAGCACCAAGTCTGCAGCAATCTTTCCAATAGCGGATGACATTTTGAAACCATGTCCTGAAAATCCGCCCAGGAGAATTATGCAGCCATCTTCATCAATACTGCCAACAAATGAATGCTCATCATTTGTAAAACCATCCATATAAACGCCTGTCCTTACTGGATCCGGATAAAGGTCCGGAAGATATTTCTGTACTGTTTCACGCAAATGTTTTAGATCCTCAGGCATCATTGTACGTTCTAATTCATCCGGATGCTGCAAAGTTCCAAAATCGTGATAAACAGCAGCCTTCACCATACTTCCCTCAAAAGTCGGTGTGCCATAAAATTTATCTTCTCCTGATTCCCTAATATAGACGGGGAAGTTATCCTGCTGAAACTTCTTAATATCCTTTGCCGCAAACCACCCCATGACTAAACGTTTAGCATGTATCTGACGTTTGGGATTCGGCATGAATACGCTTGTCCATGGGCCTGTTGCAATCACCACTTTTTTAAAATGATATTCTTTTCCATTAGCCATGACTTGTATTGTATTCCCGGTATTCTTAATGCTCTCAACCCGACAATGGCTATATACCTTTGCTCCCAGCTTCTCTGCCTGTTTAACGGCAGAAACAACTGCCAGTTCAGGCCTCAAGCCTCCTGCCAGCTTATCTAAAACCATAATCTCACCAGGAAGAGGACGATGTTGCGGATATCGTTTTTTCCATTGCTGCTCATCAAGTACCTCATGTTCCAAATCAAAGTTTTTAGCGCTCTTTAAAACATTGGCCATAAAGGGGGTATCGGGTTCCCCTATCATCAAGGCACCTGTTAAATGGAGCAGTGTATTTCCTGATTCCCGTTCAAGTTCTCTCCACAATCTGTATGATTCCTTCAGGATCGGAACATACTCTGCTCCCTCGCCGTATGCCGTTCGAAAAATCCTTGATTCCCCGCCAGCAGCAGAATAGTCATGTCCGATTCCAAATTGTTCGAACCCTATTACAGATATACCTTTTTTGGCGATCCGCCATAAAGCCATGCTTCCCATAGAACCCAATCCAATTACACCAACATCTCCATCCATATGGTAATCCCTCCCTGTGTAAAGCAGCCCCCTCAGTGCAGGCTTGCTGCTTTACACAAATAAAATAGAAATCATTACCTCTTAACCGTCAATTATTGCTTCAGATGCCATTCTTGCAGCCTTTCACTTACTTCATCATAGTGTTCCGCCCAATATACAGGGTCCATAATCACTTGTGTCTTAGCTAACTCCGGGGACTGACCAAGCCTTTCCTGTACTTCTGCCGGTAATAATTCAATGGCTTTTTGGTTTACAGGCGAATAGTCAATTGTTTCAGAGAAAGCCGCCTGAACTTCCGCGGAAGTAGCAAAGTTAATAAATTCCATTGCAAGTTCCTTGTTCTTGCTTCCTTTAGGAATCGCCCAGGATTCGCTTGCCAAAGTTGCCTGATTATAATGAAGATCTACTGGTACGTTATCTTTCTTGGCCTCAGTAATACGGCCATTCCAAGCTGTGGAAACCGTAACGGTACCACTGGAAAGGAGTTCCACAGGCTGTGCTCCGGCATCCCACCATACAATTTCCGTTTTGGCTGCCAGTTTGTCCAAACTTTTAAATGCCCGGTCAATATCCAGTGGATAAAGGTCTTCAGGTTTTACCCCATCCGCAAGCAATGCAATTTCCAAAGTTTCATATGCGGAATTGTAAAGGCCTCTTGCCCCAGGAAATTTATCCACATTCCAAAAATCTTCCCACGTTTTAGGATGTTGATCTTCAGAAAACGCCTCTGTACTGTAGGCAATCACCGACGAATACATTTCAGCTCCGACGGAATATTCATTAGCCATTTCCGGCAGGATGTGTTCTTTGTCCACAATCTTATAATCAATTGGCTCTACAAGCCCCTGTTTTCCTGCCTGTTCTGCCCAAAATGTATCAACATTTACCACATCCCAATTTACATTTCCGCCTTCAACCATTGCCTTAAATTTCCCATAATCGGTAGGTGATTCTACTTCAATATTAACACCGAATTTTTCTTCAAAGGGTTTAAAAATAGTATCTTTTCTCGCCTCTGTTACAGCCCCGCCCCAGTCTACCACGACCAATGTCTCCTTTGGATCTTCCCCGGGACCGGCACTTTCAGATCCTCCGCCCCCACAAGCTGCAGTTAATAAAGCCATAGTTGTCAGAATTCCTGTTAAAGTAACTTTTCTAAACACTTGACTCGCTCCTTAGAGTTTCTATTGAGTTTTTGCTTTATCCGCCCGCTGGGAAAGCCATCCCTGAAGAATGTAAATAATGACTATACTAATGATTAAAATGGAGGAAATGGCCGCAATGGTTGGATTTACTTGAGTTCGCAGATCTTCCCACATCTTAACAGGCAAAGTTTTTGTTGTGGGACCTGCCAGAAAAATGGTAACCACCAATTCATCAAACGAAATAAGAAAAGCAAACAAAGCACTTGAAAAGAGTGCGGGCCGAATAAAAGGCACGGTTATTTTGAAAAATGCTTCCAGTGGAGTCGATCCCAATCCCATGGCTGCCAGCTCTAAGTTTCGGTCCATCCCTTTCAGACTTGCCAGGACAGTGACAAAAACAATCGGAATAGACAAGATAGAGTGCGAAAGAACCATACCTGTGATTGTACCTGTCATTTGCAACGGTGCAAAAAAACGGTAAAGTGCAATACCGACGATGATAACAGGGATAATCATGGGGGCTACCATAAGTGCCATAAAAAACTGTTTGCCCGGAAAGTCCAATCTCATGACAGCATTAGCTGCAATGGTTCCAATAACCACAGCTAAAATCGTAGTAAAAAAAGAGATTTGCAAACTGCGGAAAAGACTTTCCATCCAAGAAGGATCATTAAAAAATGCCTGATACCACTTCCCGGAAAATCCGGGAGGGGGGAATTGAAAATAGGATACCGATGTAAAAGACATCACAAAGATTATCAGAATCGGTGCCGTCAAAGCCGCGAGGATCAGAGCAACAATGCCTTTTAACCACATAATTACGTCACATCCTTTAATACAGCATGATTCCGCAGAGACAAGAAAGCCAAACCTAAGATAATAATAGTTACAACAAATAATACAAGTGATAATGCCGAAGCCAAATGCCAGTTCAGCGTTTTGTTAATATAGTTCTCGATAACCATGGATATCATCATTTCACCCGAACCACCGAGCAATGCCGGGGTAACAAAAAAGCCCAGACTCATGACGAAAACGAGAAGCGACCCTGCCAAAATTCCCGGAAGTGACAGTGGTAAATTAATCTGTAAAAACGCAGTAAACGGACGTGCTCCCAGCCCCTCCGCCGCTTGATATAATCGTTGGTCAATCCCTTTCATAACGGAATACAGGCTGAAAAACATGAATGGATACAGGACGTGGACCATTCCGATTACGACTCCTGTAGTCGTATACAATAGTTTGATAGGTTCATCAATAATTCCTAGTGCCATCAGAGCCTGGTTAATAGCTCCACGGTCTTGGAGCATGACTATCCAGGAAAATGTACGGACAAGCAGACTAATCCAAAAAGGAATCATAGCTAAAGCAATAATAATACTTTTCCATGTATTGGATTGAATTCTGATTAATAGATAAGCAATTGGATAAGAAATCAGCAAAGTAATTACTGTCACTATGAAGGAGATTTTTAACGTAATCCAGATTACATCCAAATATACTTTGTTCAAAAAAATATGTTTTAAATATTCAAGAGTAAAACCGCTGTTGTCAGTAACTCCAAGCTTAAACAGTCCAATCATCGGATAGAGGAGCAAAGTAAAGACATAAATGATCGGTATGACAACAAGCAGCCACTTTAAACCTGGAATCTTTGTAAAAATACCGGGGGTCGGTACACTGTAACCCGGAAGGGGTTGTTTTTCTTGTTTAATTTCCATCATTCACATCACATCCTTTGTTTTGGGTAAATTTATGTTGAAGATGAGGCCATTTGTAATTCAGCGCTCTCAGTGGCAGCCGGCTCATCTGCTATAATGGTTGCGTCTTGCGGATTCCAGCCTATAGTCAAATCCTCCCCTACGGTAATAGCATGCGACAGTAATGACGGAACTTTTATTTTTAATTCTTGTCCTTCTTTTGTCCGCACTATGACAATTAATGCCTCTCCTACATAAATGACAGACAGCACTTTGGTCTGGAGTTTGTTTTTTAAATGCTTGCCGGTTTCTTCGAGCTGAATGTTTTCTGGTCTGAGCGCTATCAGGAACGAATCGGTTTCCAACGACTGGCCCCTGGTGTGAATGGTCGCCACTTGGCCATTTGACAGCTGGAAATTGGCATATCCGGCCTCTTCTTTTATTAATACAGCTTTCAACAAATTGATTTCACCGATGAACTCCGCAACAAATCTATTTTTAGGATATTTGTATAAGTTCTCAGGTGTATCAATCTGTTCGATTCCCCCTTGATTCATAACGCAAATTCGATCGGACATTGTTAAAGCTTCTTCTTGATCATGCGTTACAGAAATAGTGGTGATGCCCAATCTTTCTTGAATTCCTTTAATTTCAATTTGCATGCGTTGACGCAAATTTTTATCCAATGCACTTAAGGGCTCATCCAGCAAAAGCAGCGGCGGACTGAAAACAATTGCCCTGGCAAGTGCAACACGCTGTTGCTGGCCTCCACTCATTTGGTTAGGATAATGATGAGCGTATTGTTCCAAATGAACAATTTTCAGTACTTCTTCTACCTTTTGTTTAACTTCCTGTTTTTTTACTTTACGCCGTTTCAGTGGATAAGCAATATTTTCAAATACCGTCATGTGTGGAAAAAGGGCATAGTTTTGAAATACCATTCCGATATTGCGTTCATAAGGCTTTTTAGCTGAGATATTCTCGTTTTCCAGCATAATGGTCCCTGAACTGATTTCCTCAAATCCCGCTATCAATTTTAGCAGCGTCGTTTTTCCCGAACCGCTGGGACCCAAGATTGTAAAAAACTCCCCTTGTTCTACAGTTAAATTCGCATTGTCGACCGCTTTAAACTTCTTATAAAACTTTGTAACATTTTCTACCTTTAAATTGCTTGCCACAGATTTAACCTCCCTTGGTCATTTTAAATATCTCAATAAATTTTTAATAACAATTGTTAAAACGCTTACATTTAAATGTGAAAATATTCGCAAATAAAATTTGTATTATACTAATGTATACATAATATTATAAATAGATTATAATTTCAATAAATTTATACCATTTACACTCCTTAAAAGTACACATAGTTATTTTTAAAGAAAAAACAGCCAATTCATTAGAAGAGACTGTTTTTAAAATATCTTTACCTTTGAGCTTTTTATAATAAGATTTTAAAAAACCGTTAGATAACAAAAAGGTAAAAAAGGAGTTGCGACATCCCTTTCGCCTGTAGGTTTTGTTTTTTCGGTGCTTTTTACCTATCCAGCGTAGATAATTTTCCTGCTTTAGTCGTTTGTTATTACTGCTTTTATGTCAGTAATCTCCCCCCCATTAAGGGGTGTTAAATCCATTGGACATGCAGAAAGACCGATAATTAAATCTTTGTGAGCCTTTAGAATAACGTAATCTCCTGCCTTGGACTTTGGCTCTAAAATTGAGCCAAATGTTCCTTCCTCGTTAAGTGGTGTGTTCTGAAAAAGGTTTAAGGGGCCTGGAACATGAGAATACTTTAATCCATACACCTCAAACGCCTCCACAAAGTTTTCCCTGCAATTCCTGTGTTTTTTTACACCAAAACCATATAGATACCTTTCACGATCGCAACAAGGATAAATTGTATCATGAACACCTACAGTATCCTCTATAATTTCCAGTACAGGGTCTTTAAAATTGCTATATAAACAGTCTCCTTTAGTTACATGGATCTTGCCTAACATTACCCTAGTTTGTGCTGTAGACAAATACTCATCAAAATTATTTGGATTAAATGCAATTAAATCCGCAACTTGCTTCCCTTCCAGGTCAATAACAGTTATACACTCTCCTTTAGTAACCTGAAATGCTCTTCCGTAACCTCCAGGAACTAAAACTTCGCGTCCAGGCATTGCCATGCCCCCCTACATTTTTTTATATCTAACTTTGGCAACCTTGATTTAACATCATGTCTTGAAAGGTTTCTACAATAATATAGTAGACATCTTTTACTTACAGTGGAGATCCCTTATATGAACAATTGTTAATCGCATAAGAATTGTCAGGATTAAGCAAAATTGTTGTATAATGACTTTCTCTAGTTGCTTAATAACCAATTGTTAAATTTTTCGTTGACCTCTTCGAAATTCTCTGCCCAATATTCAATATTTACAGTAATTTGATTCTCTGCGTCTTTTGAGGAACGCCCTATATTTTCTTTCAATTCTTCCGGTAGTAGATCTAATGCCTTTTCATTAGGTGGTGCATAATCAATAAGCTTAGAGTATTCTGCCTGCTGTTCTGGCAGTGAGACAAAAGCAATAAATTTCTGTGCCAACTCTTTATTAGGAGCACCTTTTGGAATAATCCATGAATCTGCCATTGCAAGTGCTTCGTTAAATTCATTTGCAATATGTGCTCCACCTGATTGTGCAGCAGAAATGCGTCCGTTCCATGCAGCAGCAAGAACTACCTCTTTTGTCGCGAGTGATTGAGGAGGTTGGGCACCGGCATCCCACCATATTGTTACTTCACTTTTAATTTTATCCAAGCTTTTAAAAGCCCGTTCCAGGTCTAGTGGGTATAATTCATCAGGTGAAACACCATCAGCAAGTAATGCGATCTCTAATGTTCCCATGGGACTTTTATGCAGAGAGCGAGCACCTGGGAATTTTTCCGTATCCCAAAACTCCTTCCATGTTTTTGGATGGTTATCCTCATCAAAAACGTCTGTATTGTAGGCTATATTTGTAAAGTATAGTTCATTGCCGATCGAAGAAGTTGTTACAAGTTCCGACATAAAACCCGATTGATCAATTATGTCATAGTCTAGGTCTTCAAGGAGGCCCTCACGTTCTAAACGCAGTGCAATATCACTGTCAGCTACCACGGCATCCCATTCAACATTTCCACCTTCTACCATTGCTTTTAGTTTTCCAACATCAGTAGGAGAAACAATTGTAACCTTAACATCATTCTCTTTCTCAAATGGCTCATATTTTGATTTCTGCTGGGCCTCAGACATAGCCCCTCCGTAATCAACTACAACTAGTTCCTTTGAGGAAGTTCCGGATTGATTAGTAGTGGCATTATCACTACATGCAGTCAAAAAAAGGAATATTAAAAAAAACGAAACACTTAATACTCTCCTCATTTTGGTACCCTCCAAATAGTCCATTAGTATAATGGGTTCAGTACGACATGTTTTGTCCCTCGGCAATCGTGTTTAAATCTTTACATGTCTCGTATGACTTAAATCAATCCCCTTGCATAACAACTGTTTAATAAATACTATCCTTCATAAGATACATAGTTCACATTATTCCGACATTTTTTTAAAAAAACCTTAAGATTAGGATCTGTGTCCAAAAATTAAAATAGAATCGCTATGAGAAACAACATACTAAAAACATCACGGTTTATGAATGTTGCTTTATTTTTTTATTACAGGCGACCAGCGAAATGAATTCAAAGCATACATTTGCAGCGGCAAGACTGGTAATCTTCGAAAGATCCCGATCAGGAAGAACCTCTACTACATCGTAACCTTTTATATTCAAGCCTTTCAATGACCGAATATATTGTTGTGCTTCAAAAGTGCTAAATCCACCTATCTCGGGAGTACCTGTGCCTGGAGCATAAGCAGGATCTAAGAAGTCAATATCAAAAGTAACAAAGGCAGGGCTATCGCCTACTCTTTCTTTAATTATTTTTCCCAGTATATTTGAATCTATTTCTCTGAGAGCTTCTGTAGTAATTACTTTATATCCTAGATTTTCAGCATCCGCAATATCACCTGGTCCATATAGACTCCCCCTCATTCCAATCTGAATAGATTTAAATGGGTCTACGATATTCTCCTCTACCGCACGTCTAAACATAGTTCCATGAGTATATTTCTTTCCGAAATAAGAGTCCCATGTGTCTCCATGAGAATCAAATTGTACCAGACTTATTTTCCCATACCTCTTAGCCATTGCTCTTAAATGAGGTAACGATACTGAATGGTCACCGCCAATTAAAATAGGTATTATATCATGATGTAGTAGCGCTTCTAATTGAGTTTCAATTTGTTGATAGGACTCTTCAATATACCCTGGATTTACAGCAAAATCACCATAATCAATGCCAGAACAATGCTCAAAGATATCAATTTTCAAACCCGGGTTATATGGTCTGATTAAAGACGACATGGACCGTACTGCTTCGGGTGCAAATCTAGTACCAACTGCAAAACTCCCCCCAGTATCAAATGGGACGCCAACAATAGCAAAATCAACTTCTTTTTCTTGAGTTTCATGTGGAAGCCTCATAAATGTCTTAATCCCACTAAATCTTGGAAAGACCTGAGAATCAATTGGTGAGTACTTTTTATTCTTAATCATAACCTGCCTCCTTCATTAAATATACTTATTTGAAATGCAAGTTTTGTTCCAATTCATAACCCCTTCAATAGGACACTTATATATAAAATGTAATCATTTTTGATTATTACTTCTCCAGCGCAATCCACCCACTTTAAAATAACTTTGCAAAAATTTATATTAAAATCATATATACAATGCTTTTATCTTTATAAAATTTTTGAGTTGATAAAATAATTTATATATTTTAATTATATTTAATACATAGCCAATTCAAACTATAGTATAATCAAAATTAACTACCTTATACAGAAAGGGTGTTCACAATTGGACTCCATTCTCTTAAAAGGAATAATTAATTATTCCTTTGACGAAATTTTTATTATAGACCATAAGGGAGTTGTTTTGGACGTCAGCCCTGCCTCTACGGATTTATATGGAGTGGACTCTCAGGATATCATTGGACAGACAGTATATGACCTTGAAGAACAAGGGATATTGAATCCTTCTGTCTCAAAAATTGTATTAAAAACCAAATCTATTGAAAATAGGATTCAGTATACAAAAACAAATAAATAAGTGCTAGTTGCAGCATATCCAATTTTTGATGAACAAGGGACTCTTGTAAATGTATTAAGCTTTTCAAGAGACATTACAGAATTAGAGATCCTTAAAGAAAAGAATAAGCAAGTAGCCAAAACTATTTCCTTATATGAAAAAGAGTTAGACAACTTAAAAAAACAAAAGGGAGTATATGATGACCATCAAGCAAAGTTAATGAAATTAGTTGAAAAGGTCTCTAACTTAGATGTAACTCTCCTTATTCGAGGAGAAACTGGTGTGGGCAAAACGAGGTTCGCACGGGTAGTACACGAAAGGTCATTTCGCAAAAATATGCCATTCATTGAGGTGAATTGTGGAGCCATTCCTGAAACCCTTTTAGAATCTGAATTGTTTGGGTATGCAGAAGGTGCCTTTACAGGAGCAAAAAAAGGAGGTAAAAAAGGTTACTTTGAACTTGCTGATAACGGTACTATTCTACTGGATGAAATCTCTGAACTTCCATATCGTTTACAGGTCAAATTATTATCTGTATTGCAAAACCGAAAGATATCTCGTTTAGGCAGTGATAAGGAAGTGTATGTGGATTGCCGGATTATTTGTGCAACCAACAGAAACCTTGAGGATTTGGTAGCGAAAGGACAATTTCGTGAAGATCTGTTTTTTCGTATCAATGTAATAAACATTGATATACCACCCCTAAGGGAGAGAAAGAACGAAATAAAAGTACTTATTGATGAATTCACGGAGGAGTTTAAACTAAAGCATGGATTAAATAAGACTTTTTCTGAGGAAATGAAAGTATGGATGAGCCAGCAAAAATGGCCTGGAAACATTAGAGAACTACGAAATTATATCGAGAAGACAATGATTTTATCAAATAGTCATATTATTACCTTGGCAGACAGAAATTTCAATGACGCAAAAAAACAAAAACAGGAATTGACACTTAGTGAATACATGAAAGCAATAGAAAGTGATTATATTACCAAGATGTATAAGAAATATCCCAGCAGTATTAAACTCGGAAGAGCTTTAGGTATTAGTCAGACAACAGCAAACCGAAAAATCAAACAATATGTTCAACCTGACTAATCCAAAAAAACCGCAACCATTCGAATCAATGAATAATGTAATCTGTTTAGCAAAAATAGTTTAAGAAAAAACAGTCCATCCTATTATTTAGAAAAGACTGTTTTTTAAATAACATTTACTTCATCTTACAGTACTGCTTCTTTTTGCAGCCCCGGTACTCTTGCGTGCGGCCGTCCACCGGTTGTCACCGCCAAAGCAACAAGAATCTCATCCTCAAAAGGCGCATCTGGGACCATGACGGTAATTGTATCAGCATGGGTTACAACCCACTCGGAGTCCTTATAGTGAACCGGCACGTCAATTGATGTTCCAGGCGCACCTATTTTTCCGGTCGAAGGGATGACCGCCCGCGCTTTGTCTGCTCCTCCGATAGCACTTCTAAATGGAGCACCAATCTTCGGATGGATAATCGCATGTCCATGTTCTATTTCACCTTTTAGACCCACGATAACTGCTTTTCCATAACTTTCAACTTCGGAGCCATCGCTGATGCCCAATCCCTTCAGAGCATTGGCTGAAAGCAGCTCTCCCAAGGGTTCCCCATAGTTTGACAGTATACTTAAATCTTCTTGATATCTGCCGGCAAAAGGATTCTTAATTACAGCAATAGCTACAGCCCTTTTAATGGGGGTTTCCAAAATACGTTCCCCTTCTGTCAGTACCTCATCCATCACAGTATACAGCTTTCTGATGTTAAGTTCTTCAGTCATTCAAGTTCCCTCCTATTTTTTATGATATGAGATCTTTCAATCTAAAATAATTGGTCGCCAAGCTTAAAATCAGTCCTCTTTGATTAAGGAAAGGGATTTCTTTAAGAGGCAATTTTTCCAAACTGCATTTTTCTCTATCCGAAGCTGCTATATTTTCAGCAATAATTTGCCCCATTAATGTTGAAAGTGAGACGCCGTGTCCACTGTATCCTAGTGCAAAGTGTGCGCCATCCTCTGTTTTTCCTACATGCGGGAACATACTTCTGGTTACCGCCAGCTTCCCGCCCCATTGATAATCGATTTTACTTTCCTTTAACTGAGGAAAGACATGAAGCATACATTTTCTTAGTTTTTCATATAAAGTGCCGTCTTGGGGACCTGCTATCCTGCTGCCAAATAACATCCGGTTATCTTTAGACAACCTAAAATAATAAAGTAAATTTTTAGTATCAAAAGCCCCACGTTTTTTGGGTATCAGCTTTTTGGCAATTGATTCGTCCAATGGTTCAGTGGCAATCATATTACTATTCATCGGTATGATAGACCTAACCAATTGTTTTGTAATTGAAGTTGTATATCCGTTTGTAGCAATTACTAATTCTTTGGCAACAACCTTACCGCTGGACGTGTGTATGTGAAATTTATTATTCTTCTTCTCAATTGAGATCACTTTTGAGTTTTCATAGATGACCCCTCCTTCCCTCTCCCGTATTGTCAAAACTTTTATATTAAATAGGCTATAGAATGTCTTTATAGCGGGCTTTATAAGCAAAAAAATTGCCACCCCCTGAATTCTAAGGATAATTGAAGTTACTACACACCCAAAAACC
>NZ_JBHUEO010000028.1:0-25676 GCF_042680885.1 Siminovitchia sediminis
ATGTTGGTGTGGTAACTTACATTTTACTAGAAAGGGCGATTTTTTTGTATGCCTTTTTTAGAACTAAACAAAATAGGGCTGTCACAGAAAATCAGTTTTTACTGACTTTCTGGACAGCCCCTTTTTAGTCTTCAGTTCGAAAAGTGAATGAAATATTTTGTATCATTACTGTAATCCTTTGCATTGAACTTAAGTAATATCAACTATATTTCCTTTGATTTTTTTAATAGAGACAGTAAGCAGTCCATTTTCATAAGCAGCCTTTACGTTATTTGTGTCGATGGCTTTTGTTAAAGGAACCGTTCGAGTCATCTTTTTCATTGTATCTCTGCGATGAATGGTCTCCTTCTTATTATTTTCGGTAGTAATTGTTTCATGATGAGTGACTGTAATCGTTACAAATTGCTGTAACACTTCAATTTCAATCTGTTCTTTTTTTATGCCCGGCAGCTTTGCCTGTATAATATAATTCGAATTTGTTTCTTTCAGTTCTACAGGAAATCCACCGGAAAACGGTGCAGAAATGGCCAGTTCATCAAGACTTTCTATGAGCCCTTTGACGGGGCTGTTTTCAAAAAAATCATTGATGACCTTCATAAAAGGGTTCACAGGTACAGGACTTCTGCCCATTGGGCGGTCTTTATTATTTTCCGTCATCACAACTCTCCCTCCTTAAGTTCATCTGTGGTATAGTATGAATAGCAATATGGAAAAGTTCACTTCTAATCAGAATTCCCATATCGGATGATTTTGCAATGAGGGAAATGTTATCATAATGGATCATTTCCCGGGCAAGCGCATGTTTCGACCTCATGTAGTTGTTTCTATCATAAATTGTCGTAAATGTCGCAAATTGTACTAATCTTTTTTGCGCTGGCAACAGAACAAAATAGGTATTTGAATCAGTACAAGACTGGTTATCTAACATAGGTTGTAATTGTAAAGACAATGAGGAGAAAGGAGCAGCGTCAGCATGATGGTAAATTGCCGAACGAATGTGTGCCCTGCCATTGTTCATCCAACGAAATGTTGTGTAAAGCATCACTTCATTAACAACATCGTTCCTGAAATTCATCCGACACATACAACCCATGTCAACCATATTAACTATGAACATCAGCACTATTTCCCGCATACGGAGTCAGTGGTAAATCAGGTCACAAATACCCAATCATTTGGGCCTGGTCCCGGATTTGGTTACCCGCGTCCGCGTCCGGGATTCGGACCAATGGGCGGTCCTATGCCCGGACCAATGGGCGGGCCGATGTTCCCTTACTAATGAGAGAAACGGGGAGGGGGACGTCAATCCCTCCTTGTTTCAGTTACATAACGAGAATGAATCTTACGGACATCATAAAGAAGCAATTGATAAATTGACAAACGATCAATATTTTGGAAGAATAATAATAATGTCGTTGAATTTGAGGTGGTCTCGAATGTTGGGAGATAAATTGAAATTGACAGCGAAAGAAATATTGGAAAAAGAATTTAAAACAGGATTTCGAGGATACAAGCAAGAAGAAGTAGATAAGTTTTTGGATACGATTATTAAAGATTATGAATCCATGCATGCGATCATCGATGAAATGCAGCAGGAAAATATGAGATTAAAAAAACAGTTGGAAGAAAGTTCCCGACGCCAGCAGGTTCAGCCCGCAGGTACAACAAACTTTGATATCTTAAAGCGTCTTTCCAATTTGGAAAAACATGTATTTGGCAGCAAACTGGATGAAAACATGTAGTTTATCCACTTTTTACTACTTGAAAAAGCATCTGTTCCATCATATAATAGTTATTCACCAAAATAACATTCGGGTAATCGCTGTTTCTTCATTGAGAAGCAGAGGAAAGTCCATGCTCGCACGGTGCTGAGATGCCCGTAGTGATCACGCCTGGTGAAACAATAAGCCAGGGCAGTCCGGTTTTACCGGTTGACGGCAGGGAAAACATCTACGTCATCTTGTTGATATGATGTGATTACCTTGAAAGTGCCACAGTGACGAAGCTTTGCCGGAAACGGCAAAGGTGGAACGAGGTAAACCCCGTGAGCGAGAAACTCAAATGATGGTAGAGGCACTCTTTCTGCGGAAATGAACGCTATGAAAGAGGCAGGGCCAGTGGTCCTGCAGATAGATGGTTACCGCCCTAGTACGAGGCCTGTCCTATGGCCGCCGGCAGTACAAAGGTACAGAACATGGCTTATAGAATGTTATTGATAGGAAAAATACACTAAATGTATGCCTTCCACCGGAGGGCATTGTTTATTTCTCCAATGCTGTAACCCCTTACATAGAGAATAACACGGCATGTATTTGAATATACTGGTGTTGTGTATATCCCGTCAAAAGGAGGGGCGGAAATGCCTCGAAAAATAAATGAATTAAAAAGGATTTCAGATGCTTTGTACTCATCAAGTGAAATGCTTCAAAAAGAAAGTATGCCGGAATCAGTAAGGAAAAGCTTGGAAGAAGCGGAAGAGAGGTTGAATCAGGCCATTTACCATGCATTATCAAATAAAAGCAGTATCGGCCAAAAATAAAGCGCAAGTAAGCGAACATTGCTCGCGCTTTATTTTTTATTTGTCTTTCAATCTCTGTCAACTAAGAATACTCCATGAACTGTATGCAAAGAAAGGGCGAATAAGCGTAATGGGCAGGATATCAGTGGTTGCGGGGGCGTTTTTATGGGGAACGCTCGCGCTATTTGTGAAAAAGTTAAGTTCCTTCGGTTTTTCGGAAATGGAAATTGTGGCCATTCGCGTAACCGGAGCATGTCTATGCCTCATTCCCTTCGTTTTTTCGGTGTACGGGATAGGCGGGTTACGATGGCGTATGAGACATATTTGGTATTTCATCGGGACAGGCCTCTTTAGTATTGTGTTTTTTAACTGGGCATATTTTACGGCGATGAACATCATGTCCATTTCTTTGGCTGTTATGCTTCTTTACACCGGTCCCGCTTTTGTCGCGATCCTTTCAGCACTTTTTCTTAAAGAGAAAATGACGTGGAGGAAGGCCTTGGCAATCTTAATGACTGTTACAGGTTCAGCAGTCATCGCCATCTCCGGAAACGGCACCACCGGACAGTTATCAGCTCTAGGTTTGATCATCGGCTTAGGGTCAGGATTTGGATACGCATTATATAGTATTTTTAGCAAATTAGCTTCGAAACATTATGATTCGATGACCATAACTTTTTATACTTTTTTAATTTCAGCACTTTGTTTGCTGCCATTTTTTCCATTTTGGAAAAAAGCCGCTGCACTCCCTCTGGAAGCGTGGCTTTTTATGGCAGGTCTTGGATTGTTTCCGACGGTTATTGCCTATTTACTGTATACATATGGACTCATGCAAGTGGAAACAAGTACTGCCTCTATCTTGGCAACCATTGAGCCGATAGCAGCTCTTATGATTGCTGTACTTCTGTTTCATGAACAGCTTTATGGCGGACAGCTTGCAGGAACTGTATTAATCCTTTCTTCTATTTTCGTCATTAGCTATGAAAAAAAGCAGAGAGATCGGTTGGCTGCCTGAAAAAAGGTTCATTCCCGCAATCACGGAAATGAACCTTTTGATTTTCTCTTATACATTCAATGTTTCTTTTTCAACTTTTTCTGCAAAAGCTTTGGCTGCTGCCATGTATTCATTGAATTGCTCAATGTCCATCTGCTGTGCAGAATCAGAAAGAGCAACTGCAGGGTCTGGATGAACTTCAGCCATGACGGCATCAGCACCAATAGCGATGGCAGCTTTAGTAGCAGGAAGGAGAAGGTCTTTTCGTCCAGTTGAGTGGGTGACATCCACCACTACAGGCAAATGCGTTTCCTTTTTCAAAATCGGAACTGCGGATATGTCCAGAGTATTTCTGGTTGCTTTTTCGTAAGTGCGGATCCCTCTTTCACAAAGAATGATCTGGTTATTTCCTTGTGCATGGATGTATTCAGCAGCATACATAAATTCTTCAATTGTGGCAGACAAACCGCGTTTTAGCAGGACAGGCTTTTTAACTGAGCCTGCCACTTTCAGCAATTCAAAGTTTTGCATGTTGCGGGCGCCAATCTGAATGACGTCCACATAATCCAGAGCTGCTTCCATATCCACAGGGTTAAGAATTTCGCTTACGACAGCCAAATCTTCTTCATCTGCAACCTGGCGCAGGATTTTCAAGCCATCCAGGCCCAGCCCCTGGAAATCGTATGGAGACGTACGCGGTTTAAATGCACCGCCGCGTAAAAGTTTCAGTCCTTGCTTTTTAATAGCTTGGGCAACTTCTTTCACTTGATCATAACTTTCAACGGCACACGGACCCATAATAAAATGAGCTTGGCCATCACCGATGTTTTCGCCATGAACAGTAACGATGGTGTCATCAGGCTTTTTCTTTCTTGAAACAAGCAGTGCCTGACGATGGTCATCTTCCTGCAACTCCAAGCTTGCTTTAAAGATTTGCTTGAAAATATGCTGCATCGTAGATGTTGAAAATGGGCCTTCGTTGTGATCGGCAATTAAATTCAACAGCTTTCGTTCTTGGACAGGATCAAATCGTTTCACGCCCTGCATTTCTTTTAATTTACCGATTTCTTGAGCAATTTGGCCCCGTTCGTTTAAAAGTTCTAAAATTTGCAATGTCTTTTTCTCAATTTGAGAACGTAAAACCTCTAATTCTGACAACGATAAGCCCTCCTTGATATATTCACAGCGCCCCGGCGATTGAAGTATTTAAAAAAAATGAGCTTTAGGACTTCAACGCTGTAAAGCATGTGTGTTATAATTTTATTTGATAGCTCAACACCTTAAACTTTATTTGCATTATTGTCAAGTGGATTGTTAAAATTGTTTGCCTATTTTTAATTATAACACCGTCTCGATGTGAGGACATCAGCAAAAAATGGATAATTCCGATCAATTTGGTGAAAGATGAAGAATTGGCTTTACAACTAAAACCTTATGTGGTAAAAATTAATGTTAAATAACTTTGAAAAAGCAATGACAGGACAAAGTAGTGTTCATCTCCCTGTTATAAAGAGAGCTGATGGCGGGTGGAAATCAGCACAAAGATGAATGCGAATTACTTCCTTGAGCATCTTTTTAGAACGACTGATTGTTTACAATCAGCCTATTATAAAAAGACGGTTGCAGCCGTTATCTGTTTGAGAGGCGAAAAAGAAGTTTTCGCAATGAGGGTGGTACCGCGATAATAAATCGTCCCTGCAATTATGCAGGGACTTTTTTATTTATTTTTAAAAAAAGATACCATTTTAACAACTGGAGGGCATGAAAATGAGGTATTTAACTGCTGGTGAATCACATGGACCGCAGCTGACAACAATCATAGAAGGAGTTCCTGCAGGTCTTACATTGACCGCAGATATGATCAACGAACAGTTATCACGCCGCCAAAAAGGATATGGCCGCGGAAGAAGAATGCAAATAGAAAAAGACCAAGTTCAAATTTTAAGCGGAGTGCGCCTTGGAAAAACGTTAGGCTCTCCGATCACACTTGTCGTTGAAAACCGAGATTTCACTCACTGGAGAAAAATCATGGGGGCAGATCCGCTGGATGAAAATGAATCCCAGGAAGTTAAACGTCAGATCTCCCGTCCCCGGCCTGGTCATGCTGATTTAAATGGAGCATTAAAATACGGGCACCGGGATATGCGTAATGTCCTTGAAAGATCTTCAGCAAGGGAAACAACGGTACGGGTGGCTGCCGGTGCAGTCGCCAGAATCATTCTTTCGCAGCTGGGCATCCGCATTGCAGGCCATGTACTGGAAATTGGAGGAATTAAGGCGGAACCCACCCAGTACACCACCATTGAGGAGCTTCAGGAAAGAAGTGAAGCATCTCCTGTTCGATGTCTGGATGAAGCAGCAGCTGAGAAAATGATGCGTGCGATCGATGAAGCAAAAGAACAAGGTGACTCAATCGGAGGAATTGTTGAAGTGATCGCTGAAGGGATGCCGGCTGGCGTCGGAAGCTATGTCCATTACGACAGAAAGCTGGATTCCAAATTGGCAGGGGCTGTCATGAGCATCAACGCATTCAAAGGGGTAGAAATAGGAATTGGCTTTGAAGCGGCTCACAAACCCGGAAGTCAAGTACATGATGAAATTTTATGGGATGAAACGAAGGGATATACAAGGGGTTCGAATAATGCCGGAGGATTGGAAGGGGGCATGTCAACGGGTATGCCGATTGTCGTCAGAGGGGTAATGAAGCCCATTCCGACGTTATATAAACCTTTGCAAAGTGTGGATATTGATACGAAAGAACCTTTTAAGGCGAGCATTGAAAGATCTGACAGTTGTGCGGTACCCGCTGCAAGTGTTGTTGCAGAAGCTGTTGTTGCATGGGAATTGGCGACAGCTATCCTGGATCAGTTTGGACACGACCGTATGGAAGCCATCCAAAAGAATATCCAGGAATACAGAGAGTATACAAAAAGTTTCTAAATCAAAACAAAAACAAGGTGGGACAATGATGGAAATAAAAGTAAGACCTCAGTTGCTGTCACTTAACGCCTATGCTCCCGGAAAATCAAGTGAAGAGGTAAGGCGTGAATACGGATTGGATCAAATCGTCAAGCTTGCGTCTAATGAAAATCCGTACGGTTCTTCATCCCTTGTCAGGGAAGCTATCTCGAATATTAAAGATTTTGCCGTATACCCGGACGGTGCAGCAGCCGAGTTGAGAAAAAAGGTAGCGCAATATGTTGGTGTAAACGAAAACCAGCTTATTTTTTCAAGCGGATTGGATGAAATGATTCAGATCATCAGCAGGGCCTTACTGGATGAACATAGCAATGTGGTACTGTCTGCGGGGTCTTTTTCCCAATACCGCCACAATGCGGTTGTTCAAAATGCCGAAATCCGTGAAGTCCCTTTGAAGAACGGGCGCTTCGACCTTACCGCTATGGCAGAGCAAATGGATGAAAAAACACAATTGGTGTGGATTTGCAACCCGAATAACCCAACAGGGACATACGTGACTGACAAGGAGCTGGATGCCTTTCTCCAGGTTGTTCCACCCCATGTTCTTGTTGCCATGGATGAAGCGTATTATGAGTACGTCACGGCAGATGATTATCCGGATACCATTCCGTTGCTTGACCGGTATGAAAACCTGATAGTCATGCGTACTTTTTCCAAAGCATTTGGTCTGGCGGCATTCCGGATCGGCTATGCGATCGGAGCTCCTTCCTTTATTCAGCAGCTGGAAGTTGTAAGATTGCCGTTTAACACATCCGTACTCGCGCAAACAGCTGCTGTGGCTGCCTTAAAAGATATTGATTTTGTTGAAAGCAGCGCCGCTGCAAACTCAAGGGAACTGCAAAAGTATTATGAATTTTGCCGGCTGCACAACATTGACTTTTACCCATCTCAGGCCAACTTTATATTTATGTCTTTTCCCGGAAAGAAAAGCGAGGCTATTTTTCAATATTTGTTGGAAAGAGGATATACAGTCAGACCGTTTCCAAATGGGATTCGTGTAACGGTAGGTACGGAAGAGCAAAATAAAGAGCTCTTTAACATCTTAGAGAAAATGGTCTTGGTAACGAACTAGACAGAGAGGAACATACAGCTTTGGACAGAAGAGTCTTAATCATAGGCGTAGGATTGATTGGCGGTTCAATCGCCTTGGCTATAAAAAAAGAACATCCTGACGCTTGCATAACTGGATACGACGTACAAGAAGAAAATGGCAGGCTGGCAGAAAGAATGAAAATTATTGATCGATGCGCTTCTTCTTTTCAAGAGGAAGCTGTCACCAGTGACTTAATCATTCTTGCCTGCCCTGTGGAAGAAGTTGAACGGAAGATTGCCCAACTTGCAGAGCTGCCATTAAAACCTCACGCCATTATTACAGATGTCGGCAGCACAAAAGGAAAGATTATGAAAGAGTCCCGGAAATTACTCGGAAATAAAGCTGTTTTTATCGGGGGACATCCAATGGCCGGCTCGCACAAATCAGGTCCGGGAAGTGCGAGAGTTCACTTGTTTGAAAATGCCTACTATGTGCTTACTCCAAATAGTCCGGCAGCTGATGAGAAGCTGTCAACACTTAAAGAATGGCTGAAGGGAACCGGTGCAAACTTTGTCATTATGGATCCAGAAGAGCATGATATGGTGACAGGGGTTGTCAGCCATTTGCCCCATTTAATTGCTACCAGCATTGTTCGCCGGGTGGAAGAGCATGCTGAAAAAAATGACAGGGTCCGCTGGCTTGCAGCCGGTGGATTCCGCGATATCACACGGATTGCTTCAAGCAGTCCGGCTATGTGGCGTGATATTGTAAAACAGAATCAATCCAGTCTGTTGACACTTCTGGATGAGTGGATGGAAGAGATGAAATTTGTTAAAGAGCTTGTCCAGTCAGGAGACGAGAAGGATCTATACCGTTATTTTGCAGATGCCAAACAATTCAGAGATGCTCTTCCGGTCCGGGCAAGGGGAGCCATCGACGCTTTTTACGACTTGTATGTAGATATACAGGATAAGCCGGGAGTGGTCTCACACGTTACAACAATCTTGGCAGACAAGCAGATCAGTATAACCAATATCCGTATTTTGGAAGTTAGAGAAGATGTATTTGGTGTTCTGCGATTAAGTTTTCAATCTGAAGACGACAGGCAGAAAGCGAAAATCTGTCTTGTTCAACATGGCTATGAGACATATTTAAATATGTAGGGGGAAAGCCCGATGACGATTACATTAACATCCAATGGCAATATTCAGCTCAACGGCACGATCCGTGTTCCCGGAGATAAATCGATATCACACCGTGCTGTCATGCTTGGTGCTATGTCAGAAGGCCAGACGAAAATATTTGGCCTTCTGACCGGTGATGACTGTCTGAACACAATCCAATGTTTTAGAAAACTTGGAGTAGATATCAGGCAGGAAGGAGACTATGCGGAAATCAATGGGCTTGGGTTTGACAAGCTGCAAGAGCCGCGCGAAGTTTTGGATGTAGGCAATTCAGGGACAACCATACGGTTAATGATGGGGATTTTAGCCGGAGCTCCTTTCCATACGTGTTTAACGGGAGATGACTCCATTACAAAAAGGCCTATGGATAGGGTAGCTATCCCTTTAAAGCGGATGGGCGCCAAAATTGATGGCCGCCACCATGGAAGCTTTGCTCCTTTAAGCATCAGAGGGGGTCAACTCAAAGGGATTGAGTTTGTATCACCGGTCGCAAGTGCACAGGTCAAGTCAGCCGTTTTATTGGCAGGCCTCCATGCCGAAGGATCCACTACAGTGATAGAACCTCAGCTATCCCGTGACCATACTGAAAGGATGCTGGCTGCATTTGGATGTCATGTAGAGACGGATCATTTAACAACGACGATCAAGGGAATGCAATCTTTAAAAGGGACCACAATTAACGTGCCGGGAGACATTTCATCAGCAGCATTTTTCCTCGTTGCTGCCGCAATCATTCCCAATAGTGAGTTGACTATAAAAAATGTAGGAATGAATCCTACAAGAACGGGAATAGTAGATGTACTGAAAGAAATGGGTGCAAACATCAGTATCAAGGAAAGCGGAAGAGATGAAATTGAACCGTCAGCAGATCTCACGGTGCAAGCATCTGAATTAAAAGGAGTAGAGATAGGCGGAGAGATCATTCCGCGGCTGATTGATGAAATCCCCATTATTGCCCTTGCGGCAACGCAGGCAAACGGTAAGACTGTCATTCGTGATGCAGCTGAATTAAAAGTAAAAGAAACCAACCGTATCGATACAGTTGTTCAAGAATTGTCCAAGATGGGTGCAAACATTGAACCTGTAAAAGATGGCATGATTATTCACGGCCCTTCAAAACTGCATGCTGCAGCCGTGGATAGTCACGGGGATCATCGGATTGGCATGATGCTGGCCATCGCTTCCTGTTTGACAGCAGGGAATACAGTCATCCATAACAGTGAATCGATTTCCATTTCGTATCCGAATTTTTTTCAGCATTTGAACGAATTGAAGTTATAAATGGATCAGAACGGGAAAGAGAAGTTTTAGAGAGGGGGATACCAATTGGCTTATATATTATCTGTAGGAACGGGAGTCCCTGAACACAAAATTTCTCAAGATGATGCCATGGAATTTACCAGGCATCTTTTTTCCCGTTCGTTTCATCAAATTGACCGCTTATTGAAAGTGTTCCATAACGGTGAAATTGAAAAAAGGCATATTGCCAAAGAAATCGATTGGTACCGGGAAGATCATTCATTTGCCGATAAAAATGACGCATTTATTGAAGCGGCAGTCAGCTTAAGTATCCAAGCCATTCGTAATTGTTTATCTGTAAAGATGCTCCAAGAGGAAGTACGTTATGAAGAAATTGACGCGATTTTCATGGTCTGTACGACCGGACTTGCGACTCCGAGCTTGGAAGCCAGAATAATGAATGCGCTGCCATTTTCCAGACATACAAAAAGAATCCCTATTTGGGGGCTCGGATGTGCGGGCGGAGCAGCCGGCCTTTCCCGGGCATTTGAGTATTGTAAAGCATTTCCTTCCTCTAAAGTGCTGCTGGTGGCAGTTGAGCTGTGCAGTTTAACATTTCAAAAAAATGATCTTTCCAAAAGCAACATTATTGGTACGTCCCTTTTTGCTGATGGAGCTGCTGCAGTCCTACTGTGCGGGGATCATAGTAAAAGGCCGGGGGACCGTCCTTATCCAAAAGTACTGGATTCGAAGTCCACCCTGCTGGATGATTCTCTTGATGTTATGGGATGGGATGTAAAAGATGAAGGATTATTTGTTGTCTTTTCCAAAGATATTCCCACCCTGGTTGAACGATGGCTGGAGCCAAATGTTTGTGATTTTTTGCAGAAGCATCAAATGGATGTTCAGGATATTCACTGCTTTATTGCACATCCGGGTGGAAAAAAAGTGATTACTGCCTATGAAAAAGCTCTGAATCTCGAAAGAGAAAAAACGGCCGAAGCATTGAAAGTCCTGAGAAATTACGGAAATATGTCGTCACCGACTGTACTTTTTGTTCTGCAGCATTTTTTGCAAAAAAATATTCAAACCGGCAGGTACGGCTTAATTACAGCTTTAGGGCCTGGATTTAGCTCGGAACTGCTGCTGGTCAGGTGGGAATGATGGTTTTTTTTATCTCAGTATTGGTGTTGGTTGTTTTCCAGCGTTTATCAGAACTGGTCTGGGCCAAAAGAAATGAACGCTGGATGAAAGAACGCGGTGCTGCAGAATATGGAAAAAGCCATTATCCGTGGATGGTTTTCATACATATCAGCTTTTTTATTTCGCTTATTATTGAAGTTACGTTCCTTCATCGTGAACCCAGCAGTTATTGGCCTGTCTTCTTGGTCATTTTTTTGCTTGTCCAGGGGATTCGCATATGGATTCTTGTTTCAATGGGCAGGTATTGGAATACGAAAATTATCGTATTGCCTGGATCCGAAACAATAAAAAAGGGACCATTCCGTTATATGAGACACCCGAACTATTTCGTTGTTACTATTGAATTGGCTGTTCTGCCTTTGATGTTTCAAGCTTATTGGACAGCTGTCCTATTCTTTATTTTTAATCAGGTTATTCTGTCTGTCAGGATTGCCGAGGAAGAAAAAGCACTCCGTAAATATACAGATTATCCACCAACGCAGAAATAGTTTTGCTTTCCCCTATAGGAAAATGACCCGGAATTCGGTAGAATAGAGGATAGAAAAGAAATGGTAAGGGGATTGTCAATTCAATGGTACAAGTAGCGGAAAGATCCATAAATGACATACAGCTCCAGAAGGCGCTAACCCTCATGGAGAGATTTCAGCAAAACGGTGACACGGCACGTGCTGAAAAAGCAGCCAAATTAGTGAAGAAAATAGTAGATCATGAGTTTATTGCCGCTTTCAGCGGCCATTTTTCAGCTGGAAAATCAACAATGATCAATACGCTGATTGGAGAACAGATTTTGCCTTCCAGCCCGATTCCAACAAGTGCCAACCTTGTCAAAGTTCATGAAGCTGATGAGGAATTTGCTAAAGTATATTATAAAAATGACAGGCCGCTCTTATTTAAGGCTTCGTATGATTTCAATACAGTCAAGGAATATTGCAAGAACGGTGAAGTAACAGAGGTGGAGATCGGGAAACCTGCCTCAAAATTGCCTAAGGGAATAACGGTCATGGACACACCGGGAGTTGATTCAACAGATGATGCTCACCGAATATCCACAGAATCAGCCCTTCACCTGGCGGATATTGTTTTTTATGTAATGGATTATAACCATGTTCAATCCGAATTAAATTTCATCTATACAAAAAATCTGCTTCAGCACGGAGTGAAGCTGTATTTAATAATTAATCAAATAGATAAACACAACGACAGTGAGCTTTCTTTTATGGATTTTAAGGCTGCTGTCCGCGACTCTTTTGCTGCCTGGAATGTAGAACCCGAAGGTATTTTTTATACCACTTTAAAAGTTCCGGAGCATCCGCATAATCAATTTAATTCAGTCAAATCTTTGATTGACAGTGCCATGGCACATCACGTTGAATGGATGGAGGATACGGTTTCGGCCGCAGTTCACCAGTTAATCGATGAGCATAAAAGCTGGCTTGAACAAGAAAAAATGGATAAAGCCGGCCCGTTATGGGAGAAAATAAACTCCCTGGGGGAAGAAGAGATATCAGCCCTTTTCATTGAAAAACAAGAAATTGAAGAGAAGCAGCACCGATTGTCAAATCGGGCACAGGTATGGAAAGAAAATTTTGAGGCAGAAAGAGCCAGTCTGCTAAAAAACGCTTACTTGATGCCTTTTGAAATTAGAGAACTTGCAGAACGGTTTTTGGAGTCAAAACAGCCCGATTTTAAAATTGGCTTTTTTAATAGCAAGAAGAAGACAGAAGAAGAGAGAAAAGCGCGCCTGCACACTTTTGCAGAGAGCCTTCGCCGCCAGGTAGAAATGCAGATAGAGTGGCATCTCCGTGAATTATTTGCAAAAAAACTTCATGAGGTTCACCTTTCACGGGAAGACTTGGAACTGGCTGCACAACGTTTGAACATTGAATTTGATCCCGAGCTTCTGACATCTGCTATTCATAAAGGAGCTCAAGTCACAGGGGAATACGTACTCAACTATACAGAAGAGCTTGCCAGTCGATTAAAAAGAATTGCAATCCATCAGTCTGACCCATTGAAAGAAGACATCGCAGAAGCAATCGAACAAAAGGCGTTAGAAGAACTTGAAGCTGTCCGGTCCCAAGCTGATGAAATAGAAGAAATAACAAATGCTGTACGGGATGTCGAGGAACTTGAACAACAATATAAAGAGAGAGCAGACCGCTTGGAACAGCCGACAGGCAGTGAAGATGAGATTTTAGAGAAACTTCGTCATGAATGGACACAGCAACAAATCCATGTACAGCTCTATGATGAGAACAGAGCTGCTCCAGATGAAGAACGTAAACCTAAACACGAACCTGAATTTAATTATATCGAGGAAGAAGCTGTTCTGCCTCAAACAGAGATCATACGAAAGCTGGATTTGGCAGTTTCCTATTTTTCTAAAGAAAAAGGATTTGAAAGAGTGACAGAGCAACTCAGGCAAAAAGCTTCCAGACTTAAAAATAACAGCTTCACGATTGCGTTATTTGGAGCCTTTAGCGCCGGAAAATCCTCTTTTGCCAACGCCATGCTTGGCGAAAAGATTTTGCCGGTTTCTCCAAATCCGACAACAGCAGCGATTAACCGGATCAGCCCGCCGAACCGAAAATATAAGCATGGGACAGCTGTTATACGCATCAAAGATTCAGCGGATCTGCTGGAAGATGTAAAGCAGTCATTG
Organism: Siminovitchia sediminis; assembly: GCF_042680885.1. Lineage (NCBI taxonomy): Bacteria > Bacillati > Bacillota > Bacilli > Caryophanales > Bacillaceae > Siminovitchia > Siminovitchia sediminis. Next base: position 13,813 of record NZ_JBHUEO010000028.1, read on the forward strand.
CAGCTTTTCGGAAAAGACTGTCAAACACTGGATGAGGCATTTCAACTTATTCCCAATGTCCTTTCGCAGAAAGAAGGTGAAGGCAAAGAGAAAGTACACCTTTCATTTTTGCAGGCATTCGTGGAGGGGTATAGTGAATTTTCCGGGAAGCTCGGCCGGTCGATTATCGCAGACCTTGATGATTTCCAGGGGTTTGTTGCCAACGAGTCCCAATCTTGTTTCGTTGAGATCATTGATTTGTATTATGACTGTCCTATCACAAGAGAGGGCATTACCCTCGTGGATACACCCGGGGCAGATTCCATCAATGCCCGCCATACAGGTGTCGCATTTGACTATATTAAAAACTCGGATGCTATTTTGTTTGTAACCTACTATAATCATGCTTTTTCCAAAGCAGACCGTGAATTCTTAATTCAACTCGGACGCGTTAAGGATACCTTTGAATTAGATAAAATGTTCTTTATTGTCAATGCGATTGATCTGGCTTCTTCAGAAGAGGAAGTACAAGAAGTCCTGGCATACGTCACCAGCCAATTGACTGAATATGGGATTCGTTTTCCAAGAATATTTGGTTTGTCGAGTAAATCGGCCCAAAACCCTGACACCGTTGAAGAATCTCGCATTCATCAATTCACCCAGGCTTTTTCGCATTTTTTAGAGCATGACCTGACCAAGATGGCCATCCAGTCTGCGGAAAAGGAATATGAACGTGCTGTTCAGATGCTGAAGCAAATGATTGCCTCTGCAAGCGAAGACGAGTCTAAGAAGGCAGCACGTAAAAAGGAACTGCTTGAAACTAAATCGGCTTTAAATGACTGGCTGGACGGAATAGGTTTGGCGACTATGCCCGAAAGACTCGAACAGGAAGCTGAAGAGCTCGTTCACTTTGTAAAACAAAGAGTCTTTTACAGGCTTCCGGATTTTTTCAAGGAAGCATTTAACCCTGCAGAGGTACAAACGAAAGATTCATTGACAAGGGCTTTGGATCATTATTTAAATGCTGCCGGATTTGATTTTGCGCAAGAGCTCCGTGCGACTTCCTTACGTGTTGAGCTGTTTGCCGGAAAGCTTCTAAAGGAACGCTATGAGCAAATCAACAGGGAAATCTTGTCTGTAAATGATCAATTCATCGTCTCTTTTCCAGAGATGGCAAAATCAGATACGCTGGATTTTTCTACCGCATTTGACAATCAGGACCACAAATATTTTGGGCCTGCTTTGAAGTTATTTAAAAACCCTAAAGCATTTTTCGAAAAAAACGAAAAAAAATTTATGGAAGAGGCACTGGAACAGCTGCTTTCCCCGCTTGCAGATCAATATTTAACGGATGGCTTAACCAGGATCAACAAACATTATCAGGCATTCCTCACTTCTCAATTCAATGATTTGACAATCAGCATCAAAGAGGATTTAAACGGACAAATTTCCGCTTGGCTGATTGCTTTTGAAGACAATGACAAAATGGACGATTGGAAAGAAATTCAAAGGTCATTGGAAAGCGATGATCACCTTTCATAAGGAGGTCCAGATGCTGTTGTTTATTAAATCGAAAGAATGGTTGAAAGAAAGACTCCATGACAGCAATATCCGAATTGTTGATTGTACCTATTCCTTGCAGGACCCTTCGTACGGAAAAACTGTTTATCAAAAAAAACATATTCCAGGGGCTGTTTATTTCGATTTAGCCAAGGATTTGTCAAGTGAAGTACAAATTCATGGGGGCCGGCACCCGCTTCCGCATATTGAAACGTTTAGAGAAAAGCTTGAAGAGTCGGGGATTCATGAAAAGAACGCCGTTATTGCTTACGATGGCGGTGAAGGCTGCTTTGCATCCCGATTTTGGTGGCTGTTAACTTTTTTGGGACATCAACAAGTATTTGTATTGGACGGCGGCATGAAGGAATGGGAAGAAGCACAATATCCCCTTACAGATATGGTCCCATTTTACCGTAAGTCTACTTTTCACATACGTCCACAGCCTTCAATGCTGGCAGATATCATTGAAGTGAAAGCCGAAATGAACAGTGACCATACTGTTCTGATCGATTCAAGAGCAAAAGAAAGGTACTTGGGCTGCAAAGAACCTATTGATGTCAAACCGGGCCATATACCCGGCGCAGTAAATTTCGAATGGACTGAAAGTTTTCATGAAGGTAAATGGAAGAACAAAGATGAGCAGAAACGCCGCTTTTCAAGATTAAATCCCAATAATAGCATCATCGTTTATTGTGGTTCTGGTGTAACAGCTACTGTAAATGTATTATCACTGCTGGAATCGGGTTTTCAACATGTCAAGCTTTATGCCGGGAGTTACTCTGACTGGGTGTCCTATCCGGAAAACAAAGTTGAGACTTCGAGAAATGAGGCAGGGCTATAGGGGCCCTGCTTTTTTCATGTTATACTAGACGATATGAAATGGTGAAAGGTGATTATGGGTTATGAAAAAAGATAGATTGCTAGTGGTGGACGGGATGGCTTTGCTTTTCCGTGCTTTTTTTGCAACTGCTGTCAGAAAACAATTTATGGTGAACAGCAAAGGGATTCCAACGAATGCTGTGCAAGGGTATTTACGGCATTTTTTAACTGCCCTTGAAGCGATCCGCCCATCTCATATTGTTGTCAGCTGGGATATGGGAAGTAAAACATTTAGGAATGAATTATTTCAGGACTATAAATCCAATCGCGAAGCTCCTCCTGCAGAACTCATTCCGCAATTTGACCTTGCCAAAGAGGTGACAGACTGTTTCAACATACCTAATATAGGCATTCCAGGCTATGAAGCGGATGATTGCATTGGTACGCTATGTAATCAGTTTAAGGGAAATACAGCCATAACCGTTTTGACGGGAGACCGAGATCTTTTACAGATTTTAGACGAGGACGTCCATGTCTGGATCTTGCAAAAAGGAATCGGTAATTATTCAAAGTATACAACAAGCCGGTTTTTCGAAGATTATCAGTTAAAACCGGAGCAGCTGGTGGATGTAAAAGCGTTAATGGGGGATTCGAGTGACGGATACCCGGGTGTTAAAGGAATAGGTGAAAAGACTGCAATGAAGCTCATCCGAGAATATGGAAATGTAGAGACAATGCTTGATCATTTGCACCGGTTAACTCCAGGCCAAAGGAATAAAATTGAACAGGATAAGGAAATGATGTACCTTTCCCGAGATCTTGCCAGAATTGACTGCCAGGCTCCCGTTACCATAGATCTGAAACATGCGGTCTGGGCAGGTGTTCCCCAGACAGCCTTTGAAATGGTTCAAGAGCTGGAGTTAAAGACTGTATATCGGCAACTGCAATTGCTGGAAAAAGAGATGGATGCTGACCCGTTTGCGGAATGGGAAGCCACTCGCTAAACGCACATATGAAGGATGAGCCGGATCATTTTACTTGATTCATCCGGATGGCTTTTTTCGCAAGTTCATCCGCTTTTCTGTTTTCTTTGGATGGAATCCATTTAATAAAGAAAAGCTCGAATGTCTTTGATAACTCTACCGCTTTTTCCAGCAGCGGAATGTATGTTGGATTGCGAACAAATTCTTTTTCTAATGCGTTCACTACAAGGGTCGAATCAGATCGGACAGAAATAATAGCTGAAGAGTGTTGATGGCAAATTTCCAGAGCTTTGATCAATGCCCAAAATTCAGCTTCGTGATTCGTCAGCGAGCCTAGAGGGATCGAATAGGTATCCGCCTGGCCGTTATATTTGATATAAATGCCGGCGCCGCTTGGACCGGGGTTTCCTGCACTGGCAGCATCTATATATACTTCAATCATTTTGAGTCCATTCCTTTCGGTTATTTTCCCGCTGCTTGGGAAATATCATTAAAGAAGAAGTCAATTTCATTATAATCCGATAAGAATGTGTTAAACAATAAAACGACATGTAGGAGAATGTGAAATGGACATCAGGCTCATGTTTCAATACAAAGGACCGAAAACAGCAAAACTTCGCATGGAAACCGAGTGGTTCAATGAAAAAGCAGCAGATTTACTGATTCAGGACATGCTTAAAACCGGGAGAATGAAAGAAATTATAGTTTTGGATGAGCTGGGCAGGGAATGGACGGTTAAGGAATTTCAAAAATTGAGAGAAAAAGCTGAAGAGGAACCAAGGAACCCCATTATTTATTTCGACGGGGGTTTTAATCGTCTCAATGGGGAAGCTGGCATTGGTGTAGTCATTTATTATGACAAAGGCCCCGATCAATACCGTATCAGATATAATGCAAAGTTATCAGAGCTGCTGAGCAGTAATGAAGCCGAATACGCAGCCCTGTATAATGCCGTTGACATCTTGCAGCAGATGGATTTTCAACAAACGCTCTGTAACATAAAGGGAGATGCCCAGGGGGTATTAAAGCAGCTGGCAGGAGAGTGGCCATGCTATGAAGAATCATTAAACTGGTGGCTGGACAAAATCGAGGAAAAAATCAAAAGCCTGGGTCTGAAAATGTCATATGAGGTCATACCCAGGAACGAGAATAAGGAAGCACACAAGCTTGCCAGTCAAGCCCTGAAAAATCAGATGATCGACAGTCATTTAAAAATAGACCCACATCATAACAGAAACAATTGATATAGAAAGAGACTGAAGGAAAGGTTGGTCACATGAATCGATCGAGAGTGATGAAGGAAATCAATCATTTATTGGAGGAATATTGTGAAGACTGCTTTTTAAAAAAGCACTTTAGAAAGGAATTCAGCAAGACATATGCCCATCATTTCTGTATTAAACAATGTACAGTGGGTGCGAAGATTCAAGAGAGAGGAAAAATGCTCTTAAAAACAGTAAAAGGCTGACAAAGAATTGTCAGCCTTGTGTTTTTTATATAGAAGATACTTTGTTTACGTTAGCAGCTTGAGGGCCACGGTTTCCTTCAACGATTTCAAAAGAAACTTCTTCGCCTTCTTCCAATGTTTTAAAGCCTTCTCCTTGGATTGCGGTAAAATGTACGAAAACGTCGTCTCCGCCTTCTACCTCGATAAATCCATAACCTTTTTCATTGTTAAACCATTTTACTTTTCCGTTTTGCATTCACTTAATCCTCCTAAAATCTTCGGCAAAACATGCCAATCAAAAATATTATCATAAAGCAAAACAACTGAAAAATCTGTACATTTTCTATAGTTTGCTTAAATGATAAATCAACTATACACTACGCGAATTAAAGAGTCAAGAAAACGTTTGAAAATTATCTCGATTTGTTCAAAATGCAGGCATCCCACGGGGCTGCCGAGACATACAGTACTTGTTTAAATTTGTTTCTTATAGTACACTTTTAGATGCTTATGAAAGGGAAGAGGAGGGAGAACAGAGATGCCAACACCAAGTATGGAGGATTATATCGAACAGATTTATCTGCTGATCACCAACAAAGGTTATGCCAGAGTTTCAGATATAGCGGAAGCTCTTGAAGTCCACCCCTCCTCAGTAACGAAAATGGTCCAAAAACTAGATAGGGAAAACTATCTTGATTATGAAAGGTATAGAGGTATTAACTTAACTGCCAAGGGTAGGAAAATCGGAAAACGGTTAGTCGAGCGTCATGATTTGCTGGAAAGGCTGTTGCAGATCATCGGTGTCGACAAGGACAATATATACGAAGATGTTGAGGGAATTGAGCACCATTTAAGCTGGAACTCAATTGACCGAATCGGCGATCTTGTCCAGTATTTTGAAGAAGTTCCCGAACGTATTGCAGATTTAAAGTTAATTCAGGAGAGAAATGAAGAAGAAGAAGAAACAACCCATCCATAATCATTCATTTACAACAACGCTTTGACATCCCGGAGATCAAAGCGTTTTTTTATTTTGTTTTTTGAAAGAAGGGAAAACCATGTCTTATGGTACAATTTAAGTAAAAACACGGGAGGAATGCAAATGAGTGAAAAACAGCCATTAAGCGATATAGAAATCGCGCAAAATTCAGAGCTATTGCCCATACAACAGATTGCAGAAAAGCTTGGATTGACAGAAGAGGATTTGGAATACTACGGAAAATACAAAGCGAAAATTTCCTATGAAAAGATCAAGGAGTTACAGTCAAATAAGGACGGAAAGCTCATCCTCGTTACGTCTATCAATCCGACTCCCGCAGGGGAAGGTAAGTCCACCGTAACCGTTGGTCTGGGAGATGCTTTGACCAAGCTTGGCAAAAAAACAGTTATTGCTCTGAGAGAACCGTCCCTTGGACCGACCATGGGAATCAAAGGGGGGGCGACCGGCGGAGGGCGCGCTCAGGTTCTTCCGATGGAGGACATTAACCTGCACTTTACAGGCGATCTCCATGCGATCACAACGGCCAACAATGCGCTGGCAGCACTACTGGATAACCACATACACCATGGAAATACGCTTAACATTGATCAGCGGAGGGTTGTCTGGAAAAGGGCAGTAGATTTAAACGATCGGGCTTTGCGTCAGGTCATCGTAGGCCTGGGCGGGCCAGGGCAGGGAGTCCCCCGGGAAGACGGCTTTGATATTACCGTTGCATCAGAAATTATGGCGGTACTATGCCTTGCAACTGATTTGGAAGACCTGAAGCGCCGGCTGTCCCGAATGGTGGTTGCCCATGATATAGACAAAAAGCCCGTTACCGTCCGGGATCTCGGGGTCCAGGGAGCACTGGCACTGTTATTAAAAGACGCTCTAAAACCTAATCTGGTCCAAACCATCGAGCACACGCCTGCTATTATCCACGGAGGCCCATTTGCCAATATTGCCCATGGATGCAACAGTATTATGGCAACAAAGACAGCTGCAAAAATGGGTGATTTTGTTGTAACGGAATCCGGATTTGGAGCTGATCTCGGCGCCGAAAAATTTCTCCATATTAAAGCTAGGAATTCTGGAATACAGCCGGATGCAGTCGTCATTGTGGCTACGATCCGGGCATTAAAAATGCACGGTGGTGTTCCAAAGAATGAGCTGACACATGAAAATATCATGGCTTTAGAAAAAGGTCTGGAAAATTTAAAAAAACACACGGAAACCATTACTAAATTTGGGTTGCCTTTTGTGGTGGCCATTAACAAGTTTTCCGCTGATACAGATTCCGAGATATCTTTGCTGAAAAAATGGTGTGGCAAACATGACATCCCTGTAGCCCTCACGGAGGTTTGGGAAAAAGGCGGGGAAGGCGGAGTGGGGCTGGCAGAAAAAGTATTGCAGGAAATTGAAGCCAACAACGGCCAATTCAAGTATTTATATGACATCTCATCTCCTCTTGATGAAAAAATCAGGACCATCGTCAGAGAAGTTTATGGCGGGAAGGATGTTGAATTTTCTGTTAAGGCAATGAAACAATTGAAAGAATTTGAGGAGCTCGGTTGGGGAGCTCTGCCGGTATGTATGGCAAAAACACAATATTCTCTTTCAGATGATCCGTCAAAACTTGGGCGTCCCGAAAACTTTATCATACATGTAAGAGAATTAAAGCCAAAACTTGGAGCAGGATTTATCGTAGCCTTAACCGGAGAAATGATGACGATGCCGGGCCTTCCTAAGCAGCCGGCTGCCAACCGTATGGATGTCAGTGATCAAGGCCGGGCTGTCGGTTTATTTTAAATGGAGATTTTACAGCAGTGTCAAACATGCTGTCATGAGCCGATTAAATAGTAATTTTAACTTTCTGACAAAAAAACCCAGGGCGGAGGAAAAGTGGATTTCCTTCGCCTATTTTAGGTATAGGTATGGTCTTTAGCTTAGAATCAGATTCATACAATTCCTTTTCAATCCCATCATTAGGAGAAGAAGAAAGCCTATGTTACAATAATGTTATCTGCTCTTTAATCGATTATTTGGGGAAAGGTGGATTGTCATGCATATAAAAACCATTGAACCGACACCAAGTCCGAATACGATGAAGGTGATTTTAAGCGAAGAGCTTGATGCAGGGATAAGCAACAACTATAAAAAAGAAGATAGCGGCTCGGCGCCTCCCTATATCAGGCAAATTCTTGAAATAGATGGCGTTAAGGGAGTTTATCATGTAGCGGATTTCCTTGCAGTAGAAAGAAATGGTAAATTTCATTGGGAAGCAATACTGCCCAAAGTCAGGGAAGTATTTGGAGAAGAAGGAGACAGTGAAAGTACTGCTGCCATTCATGCCGATGAGCATTTTGGTGAAGTGGAAGTTCAAGTACAAATGTTCAAGGGCATCCCGCTGCAAATTAAACTGACCACCGGAACAGAGGAAAAAAGGTTCGGACTTCCTGACCGATTTACGAAGGCCATGAAAGAAGCACAAAAGGAAGGCGACAACTATGTGCTTTTGCGAAAATGGAAGGATATGGGTGTCCGATATGGTGATCTTGATGCGATTGGCCGTCAGGTGGCTGAAGAGCTTGGTGCTGCTTACCCGGATGACAGGCTGAACCAATTGGTGCAAGCTGCCCTACGACCGCAGGAACAGCAGGATGCTCCCGTCAGAAAATTAATCAAACTGACTGAGGGCATGCTGGATGAGCCCGATTGGAGAAATAGATACAGGCTTTTGGAACAGATGGAAACACCAGACTTGGACGATATCCCGGTACTGGAAAAAGCTCTGCAAGACGAAAAGTCATCCATTCGCAGGCTGGCTGTTGTCTATTTGGGCATGATTGAGGACAAAAGGGTTCTGCCGTTATTGTACAAGGGGCTGCGTGATCAAACAGTAACAGTTAGACGTACAGCTGGTGACTGCTTATCCGATTTGGGTTTTTCGGAAGCACAGGAAGAAATGAGTAAAGCACTCCAGGATAAAAGCAGAATCGTTCGCTGGCGCGCGGCTATGTTTTTATACGAAGTAGGAGATGAACGTGTATTACCCGCACTGAAAGCTGCTGAAAATGATCCGGAATTCGAAGTCCGGCTCCAGATAAAAATGGCAATTGAACGCATTGAGGGCGGAGAAGAAGCAAAAGGTTCAGTTTGGAAGCAGATGACCGAGGCAAGAAAAGAGAGAACTAATACGTAAAAAGGAGGAAAAGACATGTCGATGGCATATGAAGAGTATATGAGACAAGTAATAAAACCTATGAGAGAAGAGCTTGTACAGGCTGATTTTAAGGAGCTTTTAACCCCTGAGGATGTAGAACAATTTATGAATCAGGTGTCTGGTACGACTCTGGTTATGGTCAACTCTGTTTGCGGATGTGCCGCAGGATTGGCAAGACCTGCGGTGATCCGGGCTTTAGAGGAAAGTGATGTCAGGCCAGATCATCTTGTAACCGTGTTTGCCGGCCAGGAAAGAGAAGCCACGGCAAAAATGCGGGAATACTTTTCCGGATATAAACCTTCTTCACCGTCTATCGCACTGCTTAAAGGGAAAGATATTGTTCATTTTATCCCCAGGGAAGAGATAGAAGACCATGAAGTAGAAGACATTATCACAAATTTAACAGAAGCTTTCAAAAAGAACTGCCGGTAAGGATGTTGGGCTATGGGCTGAGGAGCAGCCCATAGCTATTAATCCGCAATATTCATATAAACAAAGTAACCAAGCATAGCAATAAGTCCAATTGTAATAAGAACCGATGACATCTATTAACCCTCCTTCAATCAAAACGACTACTCATATTATACCCCATCATTATATTTTTACCATTGATAGCTTTCGTTTCATACAAGATTTCACTAAAGTTCCACTTTTCGCCAGCCGGATCACTCTCTGATTCTATTAGGGAATATGATATAATTACCTCGATCCCCTTATCAATAGACAGAGAAGAGGAAACCAAATTGCGAAAAACGTTCATTTTTCTCCTTTTGATTCCTGTCGTTTTCCTCGTCTCGGATTTTTCCAGAGCGAGCTATATCGGAGTGCCTCTAGGGGATAGCGAATTACTTCCTGAATTGCAATTAAAATCTGGTAATCTATTAAAGGAAGCAATCATCTTGCCAGAAGGGAAATTTGATAAAGAGGAAGCGGCAAAAATCATCTTGAGAATAGATCAGCTCCCTACATCCGTTCTATCCGAGATTCAGAAAAATCATATAAAAATCATCCTGTTTACAGGGAAATTAACAGATCAACCGTATGCAGATCATTTAGAGGGACAGGTGCCCAGAGGATATCCCGATTCGATTTTATGGGATGATTTGCCCGGCGCCGGCGGAACGCATCATGTGCTCGTTAAAATTGGCTACAGTGAAAAAGGCCGGGGGCATGGTTCTGTAAATTTGGAATATCACGAGCTGGCCCATTCACTGCACCGTCTTGTTTTCTATGATGATACAACGAATCAACAGATTACACAAACATGGAAACAGGAAGCGGATTCCCTCTTTCCCTCAAATGACTACTTTCTTCATTACAAGGAAGAGTTTTTTGCGGAATGCTTTGCGTACTATTTTTATTCTAAAGAAACGCGGCAGCAATTGGCAAAGAAAGCTCCAAAGATGTATACTTTTTTAGAGAGCTTATGATAAAGCGAGGTCGGTCATAAATGGAACAATACTTAAAATTATGCAGACATGTACTGGAACATGGAACAGTAAAAGATGATCGGACCGGTACCGGAACGATCAGTACGTTCGGCTACCAGATGCGATTTGATTTGCAGGAAGGATTTCCTCTGCTGACAACGAAGAAGTTACATGTCAAATCTATTATCTATGAACTTCTTTGGTTTTTGGCAGGCGATACCAACGTAAAATACTTGCAGGACCATGGGGTAAGAATTTGGAATGAATGGGCTGATGAAGATGGTGATCTGGGCCCTGTTTATGGAAAGCAATGGCGTTCCTGGCGCACCGCAGGCGGGGAAACGATAGACCAGATAAAAGATGTCCTTCACCAGCTGAGAACAAATCCAAATTCCAGACGCATGATTGTGAGTGCGTGGAACGTCGGTGAACTTGATCAAATGGCATTGCCGCCATGCCACTGCCTATTCCAGTTCTATGTTGCCGACGGCAAACTTTCCTGTCAGCTATATCAGCGTTCTGCTGACATATTTTTAGGGGTGCCATTCAATATTGCATCCTATGCGCTGCTTACAATGATGATGGCGCAAGTTACAGGACTGAAACCGGGAGAGTTTGTCCATACACTGGGAGACGCTCATATATATAAAAATCATATTGAACAGGTGAAATTACAATTAACAAGAGAGCCCGGACCACTTCCCAGAATGGTGATCAACCCGGAGGTAACTGATATATTTTCCTTCACATTTGAAGATTTTACATTGGAAAACTATCATGCGCAGCCGCACATTAAAGGAGAAGTGAGTGTATGATCTCTTTTTTGTGGGCGCAAGACGAAAACGGATTGATTGGGAATCAAAATAAATTGCCATGGCATCTTCCGGCAGATTTAAAATACTTTAAAAAAATAACTATGGGCCACCCGATTGTTATGGGAAGAAAAACTTACGAGTCGATCGGCAAACCGCTGCCGGGCCGTACGAATATTATTCTGACAACGGATTTATCCTATCAGGCGGAAGGCTGTCTTATTTTTCATACAAAAGAAGAGCTCCTCGATTGGATTGATAACGATAAGTCTGAAGTATTTATTACCGGAGGCTCTGAGATATTCAAGCTTTTCATGGATCAGGCGGACCGCCTGTACGTGACAAAAATTAAAGGAGTTTTCAAAGGAGATACATATTTTCCTGACATTAATTGGGAGGAATGGCGTTTATTATCATCTGAAAAAGGTCCAAAAGATGATAAAAATCCACATGACTATGAATTTCAAGTATACGAACGGGAGTAAAGAAAGCGAACCGGTGGGTTCGCTCAGGCTGTCGAGAAACCCTCGACAGCCTTTTTAATTATTTATAATATTTGTTCTTTCATCGTTTTAATTTGTTAAAATAAAAATAACAAAATATGGCGGTGATAAAGTTGCTCCATACAAAAT
>NZ_JBHUEO010000029.1:0-41010 GCF_042680885.1 Siminovitchia sediminis
ATCTTCGACTGAAAAATCCATCTCAGGCACCTCCCAAGATCTTCAGGTAGCCATCCAGTTCCCTGACGGAAGCTTTTTCGTTGTAATACTCGGAAATGGCCCCGGATCCCGGAATATCAGAGATTGTGTCCTGATGCCCTTGGATTCTGGCCAGGTGCTTTGCCACGTCATGAAAGTCGTTGGCGCTCCACAGGCCCTTCTCCATACAAACATTCAGGGCTGGCTGGATGAACGGCCGAAAGTTCTTTACGGTCCTTTGAAGAATCTGAAGCTGGTCTCTTATGTACCTTGGATAACGCTCCCAATAATCCCGACCTGCTTGAGCTTTCGGACCTCCCTCATCCCATGTTAGAAAAACTCATCGAAATCCTTCTTCTGGATAGCTATTTATTGATTACCGTTAAAGAGGAGAAGGCAATAAAGTCTTATCCAATTTATCTTTTACACCTATATCGTGAAAAAAGTCTTTGGCTGATTGAAGGCTTTGACTTAAAGGCAGAAAAGAAGAAAATATTTCCTGTTGACCAACTCACCAATATCGAACCCTACACGACGAAAAAAAGATTAAGTAACAAAAAGATTTTAGAAAAACTAAGTAAACAGGAAGAAGCAATCAACCTTGTTCTCGAACTAGGCCCTAAAGCGATTGCCCAGTTTAAGAAATACCATCCTTTAAAAGTTTCACTTTCCTATACGAATCCTTACCAAACCACAGCCATTCTTAAAACTTTTATGAATGTTAATAATTCCGAAGAATTGAACGAAATAATAAATTGGCTACTTTTCTTAGGTGGGGATATCAAGGTCAGGAAAATACCCGAAGAAGTCTTAGAAGTTTTACAAGAGAGATTAAAATTATACTGCCCATAAGGCAGTGGCCATTTTAATTTTTCTAAATGCGAATTTCCTTTATTTTAAGTACTATACTTCATAATCTAACATATATATAAACCTAAATTTACATTTTTGGTTGGAAGTCTTATTCCAACTAGCTCGTTTGTTGAAAACTTATTGGTATATCCATGCCGGGCAAACCAATAAGGCTGTCGGGGTTTCTCTACGCCTTCCCAGCCTAAGACTGGTGTTTTTATCCTAGAGAATATATTAGTTAAACTGCCTTTGAATGGTCATCTATTGTATAAGTGCTTGGGCTCTCGTTCAGATTAGAGAGTATGTTCAGGAAGCACTTGGAACTTCCCGACCTACGTGTTTTACCTAAGTATTAGCCATCCTTTTATGGGTTAATTTTACCGATTATTTAGAACGGAAAGAAACCAAAACTCCAAATGGACAAACTACTGTATTCTTACAATCTCAAAGGCATCAATAAGCTGATACCTGCTAGCCAACAAAAATATCGTGAATATATATATATAAATTAATAGAGTTCCTGATAAAGACTTATAACTTGTGCAAAACAACCGCATATCTTATTCCACTTTTCAATAGTTGGTATTAAGTTTCAGGGCCCCTATATTTCAATATAACCGGCTTACTTTTCTCCATGGTCGCTTTATAAATGCTGATGTCCCCGATAGGCGGTACGAGTGATTCAGATTGGATTTCAAAATTTTCATTTAGAGCAATCGTCCAAGCCGCTTCCCCGTTTTTGGTCAATACAATCGCCAACGTTCCAAACTGAACAAGCTCATTCCACTCAAATTCATCCACGCTTCCCTTCACGATCACCTTCATCCCGCCTTGATTACTGATGACCTCTATGTCTTCACCCGACCAACGCCCCTGGATGGACGGACCTACATAATAATAGCTTCTGTCTCCGCGGTCTCCATAGGTACCTACGTATTGATGAATCGAATTATCAGCCGAAGAGTACGTTACCGCAGCTACGTCTCCGGTAATCCATTTGACCTTAAAATCACCGTTTGTTGGATAAGACAGTTTTTCCTTCGGGCGTGCCAAAATATGATAATACGTACGATAGAAGGTTGCCTACCCTGTCTTTTTGTTTTCCTTGATAGATACTACATGCTTGAAATTTGGAGAAATGCTGATGATGTTTCTAGTCTTTGCCACATCCACTGCGAGAAGAATTCCATTGGCTAAAACACATGAGGCTATTGCCACTCCACCGAAAAGCCTCTGCTTTTTACCTATTTGAGTCAGGAGGAGGATAGCCAGCCCAAGAAAGACGGTACTGAAAATATTAATCAAATAGAAAAAACGGCCATCGCTATATTCCACTTGGAATCGAGCATGTAAAAACAAGAATACAATTTGCAAAACGAAAAGGCCAATGGCGAGAAAAAATGAAACCCATCCCCCAATTTTTTGGATGTTCTTATTCATGTGGCTGTACCTCCATCGAAAACTCCCACGTCTTCCCAAGATCCTCCGATAGGAACTTTCCTTTTATTTTTCCGCCTTTATAATCGCCGCCAGGTCCCTGGTTTACTAATAATGCCAGTTGAGCTCCTTCCTTAAAGGGCGTTTCGGCAGTCACAAAAATTTTATGATATCTCTTCGGGATACGGATTTCGGCTTCGCTCCAAGTTGAACCGGAATCATGTGTCACATAAAGTTCCGGCTTTTCAGGGTTCACGCCTCCGTGCAATAAGAATCCGGTCTCCTGGTCCACAAAGCCCCCATCCGCTATTAATCTTGTAATATTTGAACTGTTTGTCTCTCTCCAACTCTTCCCTCCGTCATACGTTAAAAAGACCGTGGACGTTTCCTGGGACATCGACCGGTCACCTGAAATAATGACATATCCAAATCGGTCCTTCAAGAACGCAATTTTCCGGAAACGAAGGAAAGGATAATGTTCCGTCACGACTGATTCTTCCCAATTTTTTCCCTGGTCAAATGAATACAATATCTTGACTTGTTTATTCCCTGGACCACGCTCATGATAATACAGGAAAGCGATACGTTCTTCAGAAAAGACATAGCTGTTCTCAATAAGATCCTCTTTATTGCCATTATACTCGCCCATAAACAGCTCTTCTTTTTCAATCGGAACATGAATCCAGCTCTTGCCTTTATCAAAAGTGACGTTCACTTCGTCATTTTGTAAGGAATAGTCGATTTTCTCTTCAGCGTGTAGGGACTGCTCTACAGGGGGTTCCTCCCTTCTTGGGATTGTTTGATATCCTTGCGGGACCGTATGCTTGGTAGGCAGGTGGTAAAAGATCATCCCGGCGATTTGTCCAATTAGTATAAATATGGCTATGCCCAAAATAAGATATTTCAATTTCAAATCTCCTTTAAGATAATTCCCGTTGTAAAAGAATGAGGCTGTCGAACAACAGCCCCAGTCAAATGTCTTCCATCGGGCACTTGGAAAAACCCATGCAGTTCTTTCAGGCGGAGGCATTTGTAGGGCATTTGTTCTGCCATTAGGACCCTCCAAAAAATCTTCCAAGCCAACTTCAAATCCATGGCCTTATTCCCGCGCTTGAATGGCGTGTAGGGATACCTTCTCCATAATTAGTCTATGGGTGGGCCTTCTCCTTTTCTTCAAGCAAACTGGTTCACCTTCCTGGATAACTGTACATCCTGTCGCATCACCATCGGGCTCCATAATTTCCACGATGCCTTCATACAGACCGCTGCCGCTTCAAGAATCGATTTTACTTGCGAGACAATTGGCCTCTTTTTAAGTACTCTTAGATTTCCGTTTTTACCCTTGCCTTTAGTTTAGTCAATATTAATTGGAACAATAGACGAAACCCTATTTCTTTTTTATAATGTTTTTTTCCTTTAAAATATCAAGGGTGATATTTTTGGCTTCTGTTCCTGTACTGTTTACATTCACGGCAAATACCCACGTATTTTTTTCCGACTTTACAAAACCCACGTACCAGCCTAGCCCCATATCTGAAAGCCTGGTCCCTGTTTTTCCGTATAGGGTATATTCATCCTGCTCATCCTGGACAATCATTCGTTTTACTGTTTTTTGTTGCTTTTCAGCAAAGGGAAGTTCTTCTTTGACCAGTTTTTCAATAAAAGCGGCTTGTTCATATGCAGAAATCTTCAGGCTGCTGCCCAGCCAAAAAGAGTCAATTCCTCCGGTTATATCCTCATTCCCATAATGCATCTTTCTGATATACTCTTTCATCCTTGTTTCTCCGATATCCTTTGCCATGTCCTGGTAAAACCAAATGGCTGACTCTCTCATTGCGGAAGCCAATGAATGATCCCGATTCCAGTTATCGAAATTCCGGACGACTCCATCCCAGCGTTTGACTTCATATTCATCCCTAACTGCACTTGTTTCCAGCCCAATTAGCGCATTTGGCACTTTAAATGTTGATTCGGGAGTATACCTTTTTGTTCCCCTCTCCCTGTTGTAAACATAAACACTGCCGGTTTTCAGATTTTTGAGTACTGCAGTACCTTCTTTCCCATCAAAAAACTCCTTGGCATCCAATTCCTTGGCTTTCTCCTTCTCTGCCCCCATCGCTGTTCCGGTTCCTAATACAAATGGCATAACTGACAGTAAAAGGATCATAGCAACCACATACTTCTTCATTAAAAAACCTCCTTTTTTTTATCGCAAACCTGGTACGGGAGACTGATTCCATCCATTTTTTTGGTTTTCCAATATGCTCCATATTTTTTCTCCACCCCTGATTGCAGTTTTGCCTCCTCTCTTCCATATCCAAAACATATGGGCCTCCTCACCTCCTTTCAGAAGGAAATCCAACAACTGTTAAGCTTTGTTTTCTATATTTGAAAATGATTAGAAGGCAATAACCTAATTGGCATTTGAAACTATAAATCCGGTATCAAGAAAACCTAGCCCTTACGATGAGAAGACAAAAGAGCAAGAAGACCAAAAAAAGATTCATGTTCGGATGGTTGTTGAAATTTTTATTTTTTGATTCATGTTAACCGATCACCTTCAATCTAAATTGAATGTATCGATCCCTTTCCAAAAACTACAAATGTAGTATTTGATGCAGAGTACACCCAAAAAGGAGAACGACCTTTTTGGGTTTGCTTTGCAATTAGTAAATATGTTTGTCTTGTAATATTTGACGGGCAATTTCTACAGCTTTTCGTCCGTTGGCCTGTCCATTTTTATTTTGAATATTGACAGCAAAATAATAGGTACGGTCGTCTTTCTCAACAAAGCCAACAAACCAGCCATTGATAGTTTTTTCATTTACCATCCCGGTTCCAGTTTTTCCATATAACCTGCTATGATTTTGCTCATCGATAAAGATTGCATTTTTTACCGCACGAATATTTTCCTGTTTAAAGCCAAATCCATTTTCCTCCATTGCATATAATAGCTGTACCTGTTCAACCGGGGATATTTTTAATGTGGATTCAATCCAATAACTGTCCAGGTTTCCTGACAGATTTTCGTTCCCATATTTTATTTTATGAAAATATGACTGCAGTTGTTTTCTTCCTACTTTTTGATCGAGCTCTTGGAAATACCAATTGGCCGAACTGCTCATAGCAGTTGATAAATTGTGATTCCTGTTCCATTCTTTATACGAGTGGGCGGTTCCATCCCAAACCAGTTTGTTATTAGTTGGAGATATCACGTTCTTTTCCAAAGCAAATAATGCGGAATATATTTTATAGGTGCTATTAGGCGAAATCCTCTGTTCACTCATTTCCCGATTATAGATTTGATAATGTTCTTTATCAGCGTCATATAAAACGAAACTGCCATGATATCCTTTAAAATAAGAACTTAAATCCTCATACACCGTATTTTTCGCATGAAAATGATATACATCGTCCGGACTTGCTATCACAGCGGTAAGAGGCAGCAGACAGATTACAAAAATCCCTAGAACCGTACAGATTCCTTTGCCTTTCCATTTCAACGAATGAGAATCTGCGGTGTAATTGGCAATGCTCTGAATTCTTTGTTTGATGTGTTTTTTTGTGCCCCCCAGTCCTGAGGCAAGCTGGCTATATGCCCGGCCGTTTATTTTATCGGCAAAATGAATAATAGTATGGCCATATTCAATGTATCCGCTCTCATCCAGGATCGTTAGAACAGAGGCATCGCAAGCCAGTTCTCGATCGATTCTCATTCGTTTTAAGGCCCACCATACGAATGGGTTGAACCAGTAAACGGTTTGCAATAGCAACATTAGGTAATTGACAAGTACATCCTTGCTTTTTTGATGGGTTAATTCGTGCAATAAAACATATTTTAGCTCATTCAATGAGAATTCTTCCCGTGTATTCTTTGGTAAGAGTATGTAGGGTTGCAACAGTCCGAACGTCACAGGAGAGGCAACAAGTGATGTTTCTTTTAGCCATACTTTTTTCTTTACTCCGACAGCTTCTTTGCATACCTCTAACATTTCATTTATTTTTTGATTGTTAATCGGAATCGCTGACTTTTTTATTTGATAGATTTGATAATTGCCATAGATTGCTACCCCAATGAGCAGGATCATTCCAACCATCCACACAGTAAGAAAGGGATAATAGACGAAGTCTGGCGTTGATTTGTTCACAGATATGGCGAAATCATGCAATAAAACGACATTAGCCCCGTGCGATTCATTCAAACTGCTTATTTTTTCGTGTTGAAAGGGATAGGAGTTATTCATGAAAAACAAACCTTTAGCACGTTGGTATATTTCTGTAAGCGGGAAAACGCTGCCTGGGAATAGAGAAGTCAATAGCGGGACGAAAAGAAAATACCAAATTTTATAATGTGTTTGTTTGGACATATGTTCTTTCAAACACTTTTTTGTCAACAGGATGGTTATAATTAAGAGGGAAACCACTGTCGCACTTACTAAAAGCCGGAGTATAAAGGTTGTCATCATTTTTTCCCTTCTTTCCCTTCCCTCTCTAATAATAATTTCCTCAATTCAGAAATATCTTCCTTTGACAGTTGATCATTTTCTATAAAATTTAAGACCATGGAATTTAAGGTCCCATCGAAGAATTGTTTAAGAAATAATTTGCTTTTTTGTTCCACGTATTTATCCTCTTTGATTAGGGAAGTGTAGACAAATACTCTCCCATGTTTTCTCGTCTGCAAAGCCTTCTTCTTTACGAGGCGTGAAAGCATGGTCTGGATTGTATTTGGCTTCCAATCGATTTCTCTTGATACCTTCTCCACAACTTCAGTGGTGGATATTGGCTCATATTTCCATACCACTTTCATCACTTCATACTCTGCTTCCGATATTTGTGGAATCTCTTTCATCATAAACCCTCCTGCTATTATCCATAGGTAGTATTTATTATAACAAGCGGGGTCTATAGCCTAAAGTGTAAAACGTACATTTCCTTCCATCCCGGGAAAAATTAAAGAAGGGGCCCCAATTCACTAAATAATGGCCTTCTGTTTTTGTCATGTTTTTATGAAAGTTTAGTTTCTCCAGGGTCCCTAAAGGAGGTAATGCTTAACCGATAGGAAAGCACATGCTCATGCCGGTCTATCTTGGAAGCCGGATGCTATCAATATTTCCCCCGTTAAAAATGCGATGGGTGACTTCTTCTGGAGTATAACCAAAGGGAAGGAGTAATGATGATTCAAGTACAACAACTAATTTCTCATACTGCTTGTCTCTCTGCTGCTTCCCGAGCTTGTCTGCTGTCTTTCTTATGAACAATAAACCAAAACCACCGGCCCCTGCTAAACTATCAATAACAGAATAAAGTATGGACAGATCCTCCCTTTTCTACGTTTATCTCTTATATACATAGGCTTTTCCTTCTTTTCTTCAGATACAAAACTACAATTGTAGTAATTGGGTTTATTATAGCACAAAAAGTTAAAATAAAAAGCCCTTCGAGAAGAAAATTTTGTTCCGGCGGAAACAATTATAGGTAGGAGTGATATAAATGTACTATTTCCTCTTGAACTAACGCCCTCATTCGAGAAGAAAAGGATTTTCAATACAATTATTGCATTTATATATGTTAATTTACTGTTTTTATCCCTTTGTAATTGGATTACCTTTGTACATTTTTTATCCTATAATAATGTGCTCTTTTGGATAGTGATACGCATGTTTATCTGGTTTTCCTCCCATAAAAAATAAGAAGGTAAACATCCCGATTTTCCCTATAAACATTAAAGTCATGATCACTATCTTCCCACCAGTACTTAATTCCGGTGAAATACCAAGCGAAAGGCCAACAGTGCCAAAAGCAGAGGAAACTTCGAATATAATTTCCATTAAGGAAAAGTCAGATTCAATGCACGCAAGAATGATAACTGCCACACTGCACAGGATCATACCAGTTGTGAAAACGATGAATGACCTGATGATATCTTCTACATCGATCTCTCTTTTGAATATTTTTATTGTTCTATTCCCAAGTGCATAGTTGTAAATAGTAAGCAGCATCACAGTAAACGTGGTGGTTCTTATCCCACCGCCAGCACTGCTGGGGGATGCCCCTCAAATGCAGGTTTCCTGGGGGAGAAATATCGTTAACTTTGCAAATAAAAATATCTGAGTCCTTACTATTCATCCCCGATACAACAACCCCTTTCAGAACCTAATTCACTTCCATAAATTAATCATCAAAAAGTTATTCAATTAAATGGCGATAAAAGAAAAGGGACACTGCCTAATTCAATAAGTGGGCCCGATTATTGAGTATCTAAAAAGGAATATATAGTTTTACTAAAGCCATCTACAAATATTTTACTTCAATTACGATAATCCTCTTTTATTAAAAACGATGTTACTATTTTAGGACTTAGATTAATAACCGTTCACTCATGGTAAGTTTTATCATCGCTAATCCTTGTATGGATGCAAAATAGTAAAATGCCATTTCTGTAGGACTTCCATGTTTAAACTCACCAAGTTCTTGACCTTTTTCAATTAGACGAGCAGTTTGTTTTAACATCTCTTCACTCTGAATATTTAAATATTGAACTTGTGAGGAAGGCCTTCCATAATAGAGGACTGATGCATGATCATGAGAAATTGTGCAAATTCATTATCTTTTTCAAGATCATGTAAAACTTCCAACGTAAATTGTTCAATTAGTTCAGTTGGAGACGATCCGTTTTGAAACTTTTTAATCATTTGTTCTAATCCTTTTCCAGCATATAATACGAGATCATTAAACAATTCCTGCTTGGTTTTATAGTGACGGTACAATAGTCCAATGCTAATGCCTCCTCTAACTGCAATCTCCTGAATACTGGTTGTAGCAAAGCCTTTTATAGCGAATCGTTTTATTGCAGCCGAATGGATTTTATTTCTAGTAGCAGTTCTCATTGCCTCATATTGTTCTTTAGTTTAGGCAGGAATTCTCCCTCCTGTTTGCTTATTCCATTATCTTAAAGAAAGATATGTTACTTTTTTACATATTTCAAAGACAAAAAATTATTGATTCCAATTTTCTTAGCCCTAATCTTTGGAAGAGGCTTTCTTTTGTACTCTTCAAATCCCAATTTGTTATATAAGTTCATTGCCGAAGTATTCGTATCCGCAACCTCTTCAATGACATAATCATTGTACGGAGTGTTTTCAATGATATGCTTTATGATTTGAGAAGCTACACCCTGTCCTCTAAATTCTGAAGCTGTTCCAACAAACTCAATGGACCCTGTATTGGGAGGGAATTCTTCAAAAGGCGCTTCAAATTCCTTCTTTAGAAAGATCCCTGCCATGCTTCCCTTGAAAAATCCTAGATGCTTCCTTAATTCCTTTTTATTTAATCGAACCGATCTTTCGGTACCATCCGTGCATGCTGTCATTCCAGCAATTTTATTATTAGCTATCGCTACATAAAATTGATTCAAAACAAACATATGAGCAAAAGCTTTTGCAATTTTATTTTTATCCTTTGAAAAAAAAACGAGCCATTGTGAGAACCCTTCCGAAAAAATCTCAGACATTTGTTTCCTCACATCAAAATCCACTTGGTCTGCTTTTACAATAGTAAATTTATAATTTTCAGATTCCATATATAATATTACTCTCCTTTTTAATGAATGTATATGTTCATTTTCATAACCGAAGACTACGGTATCAATCCTATTCCACAATCTCCCTCAATAAAGAAGAGCAAAAATCTTACTCTGGAATGGCGCCCAATTTTGGATGATCAAGATAATGATTACTGCCAATAGCTAATTGAACTTACGCACCCTATTGTTGATTATGAATAAAAGGTTTCTTTATACTACCCATTTTACCTAATACGCTAATTATTCTGTGAATTATTGTAGGTTATTGGTCATGTTTCACTTGGAATATATTGTAAATATTTTTTTGTGTGGTATTATATGAGCGATTTGGATGTCATCGAAGTAATGAATCTGGTTTATTGTTTGCTAGGGTAAACCCTTCCATCTGTGTAAGACAACATTTTATTCCAAATCAAAAAATAAGGGAGGGATTGGATGTCCAGGTTTTATAGACAAATTGTTTTAGCTGTAACAATTTTGTTTTTGGTCATGGGAATGATTTCACCGTTGCAAGCACAGTCTTATACAGATGGCGGAGGTTATTGGCTCCCAAATGACAAGGAAAAGATTGAAAAGGCAACAGAACTAATGCAGCAGGGAAAGTCCATCAGAGAGCTTGGAATCAAGCAAGCTCGAATCCAGAAAAAAGAAGGTATCCAGACATTAGATGAATTGATGAAAAAAGACCAGCAAAGTAACGCAACCTATAGAGCAAACATGGCGCCTCCAATCAAGACGATGGCCGGATGGACACCACCTGAATTTGACTATGACCATATCCTGACAACAGAAGAATGCCAGAGAAATCCAGACAGTAGTTCAGAAACAGGATATATCAAGAACCGGTATTCCTTCTGCTGGTCCCACGTTGCATCATATCAAGTCCCAGTAAAATGCATAGGCGGTATTTGTATTAACGAAGGCGTTCAATTTCAATTCACTGAAATAGGCTATGGCTCCAACCAAAGCCGGAAAATGAGGGTCTATTATACACTTGATGATATCATCGTGACCCATCCATCCTTGAACGGAGCCAAGCTGAAAATCGATATGGTATGTGAATCCAAGCTAAACGCAGGCGACTGTCAAGAGGATCCAGACTATCCAGCGACGGAACGAACAATCGCCCAATGGAAAAACAAGAACTTCGGTACCGAAATTTTCACCTCAGAAGCACCCCCAGCAACTGATGCCAACCCTGACCGGATAGGGTACATGGAATTTTGGCCAAAACTCACCCTTACACATGCACCAAGGAAATTCAAAAAAAGCATTGATGGCATTAAACAGACCATTCGTTACGATTCTGCAAGATACATGTTTGCTTTCCCTGAACAATATTTCTGGCAAGGGGCTGTATTTAGTAAAGCCACACCAGTCTTCAATGTTCCGATCACTAAGCCGGAATTTTCGATGTTAAAAGAAGCCGGCCAGCATTGGAAGTTTGCGATGGATCACCCGGAACAGACGAAGCCTCAACTGGAAAAGGAGAAGCCTCAAAAGATTATACCTGGTGGTGTGGGGCACAGCACGTTGACACGGATGTATTCGAAACGCCATCCGGAGGAATACAACCGCAACCAGTCAAAAACAAGAAGTACTTGTAACCAGGAATTCAAAAATGAGGATCGGACCGGCAAGGATTGTGACGAGTATCCGTTCAGATCCACCTGGGAAGGCTCCTCGACGAATGGATCGGACAATTTTTCTGTGAGACTTATCTCAAGTGATTCCAATCAGGCTGCAGGATCATGGCTAGGTACCTGGTACGCGTATGACCGTATACTAGACGGAGACCAATTCCACGTCGAGGTCGAAGCCCCTGAGAAAATTGCGACGATTCGTTCTGAAGGCCAGCCACAAGACGGTCAGGATAACCGTTCCAGTGATAACTTCTCTATTCAGAACATACCCTCATATGCGACCAAGTTACAGTGGAAAATCGTTGATGGACCAACTGGTGCCAAGTTCGATGTCATGAAAGACATCAGTTTCGACATCGATGAAACCATTTTCAATGACCTCCAGGACGGATCGGAAACAGAAATCGAAACTAGCAAGGATCTTTATATTGCCAGACCGGAAAATACGAATGGAGAGAGCTTCACTGTCGAAGTTTATGCAATCCCATAAAAATAACTTTAGAAGCTGTTCTTTAAGTATGTGACACTTAAAGGACAGCCTTTTTCTTACCATTAATGGATTGGACTCAATCCTACTATTTCAACATCACGTTATCACTTTAATTTAAGAAATACTACATTTCTCTTTAATAGCTTTTATCTATAAAAAACCCAAGTAAAGTTAAACATTTCAAAAAAGCAATATTTAGATATTACTCTTCCTGATTATTCACCATATAATTATATAGGCGTTCGTATGAGGTAAAATCTAGGACACTGTGTGATCTGGGGTTCTTCAGGTTGTGATGATGAAGGTCATAGGCACTGTCTATCAGGAGGATCAGCCGGCACCTGGAACAAAATGATATCGAGTAAGGGGACGACTACAATTCGGGACTTGATACTGGACGCACCAAAAAGACAGTTAACTAAAAATTCTCAGCTAACTGTCTTTTTTTTATTATGAACTTGTTCCAGTTGATTGCTTTTGCTGGGATGCTCCCTGATTGCCCATGTTAGATAACTGTGGCATCATATTTTGAAGTTGCCCACCACGCCCGGTCATCATGCTATAAGCAGCAGCACCAATACCAATAGAAGCTACAATTGGTAATACCTGAATGTTGTTCTTCATTTTCAACTTCTCACCCTTCTCATAGCAGTTTGCTCCTTGAGCATCTATAGCTTGCGTATTACTGTTTGAAATAATAAAGTAATATTTTGACAAGAAATGATTCGTTGCTTCCGTTCAGTAAGAATTTAAGGATTTATTAATTTCCATACTTTTCAAAAAGTGTGTCCTTTGACATAAACAAATACATTGGAACAGGTAGATTTGATTGTTTGTTTGAAGATAGAAGGCTGATCGGCAGCAGGGATGTTTGCTTAAGCTTTTTATATACAGGATTTATTATGGGGTGTGGTTCAAAGCCCAGTCTCTTACAACCTTTATAAAGGGCGGTAATCCCGATCAAGCCTTTAATTTCACCATCAAGCCTACTCAATTGAATATAATCAGCAACTGCAGGGAGAGAATCCTTTACTTTTGAATAAACGATTTTTGCTTTTCTTAATTCACTATTGTACTTCATGATTTCCCTTAATAATTTGACGTTGTGCAAATGAACTTTTAAAAGTACGTCATTCTTACATATCTCTGTTCCATCAGATAAAACGACATCTCTCCCCTTATATCTAGTCAATCGTACACGCATAATGGTCTTTATGCCACATTTCTTTTTAACATGGTGTAATCGTGTGAAATGGAAATATATTGGATCAATCATGCTCCATCCAGAAATGCAAAATTGCTTGATGTATATACTTTTCATTTCAATTCCCCTTAAGAGTTTATATATATGGAGGTCAATTTTATTTTGATAAAAAACGTGCAAAATATTATTGGAAATTCAAGGACAGTAGGATGATACAGCTTTTATTTCACAAACTAATTTAAAGAAGGGGGAATTCCATGCATAAAATTTTATTTTTGCCATTTTTTGCAAATAACTTCGGGCCATTCATATTACAGACTGTATAAAAGTTCAATTGGAGAAATATGATGAGGATTTTCATTGTGAAAAAGTAGATATTTTTTTTATATGACTGAACTCATGCCCTTCCGTCATACCTGCTTGTACGGCTAAAAGGCCCCGTTAGCGCCGAGCTTATGTATAAAAAACCCCATGACTTTCATCCCTGGTAGAGAGGATTTTTACGCACGAAAAAGTCCTCCCCAAATGGGGAGGGGTGCCATAACATATGAAAAAAAGGGTAGTATCATTATCGTCTAATTAATTTTATTTAACCCTTTACAAAGTAAAAATCTCCCTTTTTTTAAAGGAATACAACAAATTACCAACCTAACGCTACTTATGCAATGACAATGCTGCTCAACAATCTGGCTCAACCTAAAAAGGAAACCCTCTTGCTAAAGAAAAGCGCCCTTTAATTGAAAATCTGTACTTCAATTGTAAATAGGTGTCAGCCATTAGCTGTTGAATAAATGTGTAATTTAAATCTAATCTTTAATGATTAGCATGTTTGAGTCATCAAATTCCCAGTTTGAGCTGTAAGCAACTTCCCAATAATAACCATCAGGATCAATAAAATAACCTCCGTATCCACCCCATGATAATGTTTGCGGCTCTTTAACAACCTGGGCACCGACTTTTTTTACTGATTGAAGAATATCATCAACCTCAGTTTCAGATTTTGCATTATAAGCAAGAGTGATACCCGAGAACCCCCCTTTTGACAATTCTGGAGGATTTTCTTCGTTGATATCCTTTGCCAATTCTTCAAGCGGAAATAGCTCTAACTTTGATCCTTCATTTTTAAAGAACACAATGACAGGTTTTTCTTCGTCTCCTGTGACCGATGCTTCAAAACCGATGTCGCGGTAGAATTTAAGCGATTTCCCAATATCTCTTACACCTAAGGTAATGAGATTTATTCTGTTCATACAGACATCAACTCCTTTAAGTATGCACCTTAGAGGAAGTTCGACAAGTCATAAACTTTCCTCTTTTAAGATTGGATCTTTTATTTATCCTGAAAACGTTGTTCCGTTAACTGGCCCGATAATAAAGTAAAGCACCATTACTCAATAATGGCGCCCTTTAATGGAATATCATAAGGTTGTTTTATATATACGAGAACTATCCCCCCACGGATGATAACCTGTACCGATATATTCAAATCCATATTTTTCATAATAACCGATATGATTTGTACATAGGTATAAATAGTTGAAGCCGCCTTCTTTTGCGTCTTTCTTCGCTCTTTCCAATAAAATGGTACCATAAGCATTTCCCCTGTATTCCTCTTCTATATATAAGGCACACACCCAAGGATATAAGTCCATACGGCTAATAAAATCATTTGTAATAAGACCCGCACAGCCAATTATTTTATCATCGTCCAACAATAAATACCATTGTGGCAAAGGATTAGAGGGATTAGTAAAATGGGTTATACAGTCTTCATATACCATCATACTTTGTTCGCTTGCCCATTTACTTTGAAAATATCTAACTGCTCTATCCATAAACTCAGGATTTTCTTTTACAGAATTGAGCTTCATTTTCTTCACCTCACCATTTAACTTTTCTTTTATTCATTACTTCGAAATGCTTATTTAACCTCCTACTTATTCCACAATTTGGCCCAATACCAAAAGAAAGAGTGCAATTCTTACTCCTTAAAAGCGCCCTTTATATGAATAAACTAATATAGCATTAGTCCTAAAATCACTTAATGCTTCTTAAAGTAACGCACCCGTTAAGTACATTTTTTCACTAACTCTTTATTCTTGCTTTTATATTCTCTTTTATGAATAGTGGAAACACTACTTTATAAAGTGTTCTTATCTATCGCGCGATGATTTTATAAAGATAGCTATAATTAGACCAGCGATAGCAAGTATTATACTGAACAGAAAGGCATCCTGAATACCGGCGGTTAATGAAACCCTTATTGCAGCAGGGTCTAATGGATCTTTCACACTTTTCAAGTAAGTATTTTGAGAAGCCGACATAATGGTAATAGCAAGAGCTGTACCAATGGAACCAGATACTTGTTGCAAAGTATTCATCAAAGCACTGCCATCAGGGTAAAGGTTTTGGGGGAGTTGGTTAAGTCCATTCGTCTGGGCAGCAATAAACACCATAGACCCACCTGCAATCTGTACCGATGCGTGCATAATGATCACCATGATAATAGATGTTTCTGTTGTGACGTTTGATAGATTCCATAACGTGACGATAAGAATGATAAATCCAGGAATAATTAACACTCTTGGACCATATTTATCAAAAATCCGCCCCGATAATAGTGAGAGAATACCATTCAGAACACCACCCGGTAAAAGCACAAACCCTGCAGAGAAAGCAGTTAACACTAGCCCTGTTTGTAAGTATAATGGCAACAAAATTAGAGATGACATCTGTATCAAAAAGATGATAATTAAGGATAATATCCCTAAAGTAAACATAGGATATTTAAAAACATGCAAATCAAGCATCGGTTGATCCAATTTAAATTGTCTGATAGAGAAAATAACAAGTGCTACAATGCCTATTGTAATAGTGGAAATAACGAGCGTGCTGGCCCAGCCATATTCACCTGCATTACTAAAGCCATAAACAATTCCACCAAAACCAATGATTGATAAAATAATGGATAGAACATCAAGTTTAGGTTTAGTGGTCTCAGAGACATTTGCCATATACTTTATACCTAATAGTATAGAAATGATTAAAAGTGGTAGGCATGCCCAGAAAATCCACCGCCAGCTGAGATATTCAATAAATAAACCCGACATCGTTGGTCCAATCGCTGGTCCACACATGATGACTAACCCTACTATACCCATTATAGCCCCCCTTTTCTCAACGGGGTAAATCAATAGAATGGTATTGAACATAAGGGGTAGGATCAGGCTAGTGCCTATTGCCTGAATAACACGAGCTAGTAGTAATATGCCGAAACTTGGAGCTAGTGCTGCGACTAGTGTTCCGACAATGGAGAACACCAATGAGGCAATGAATAATTGACGAGTAGTGAACCACTGGATTAAAAAACCGGAAATAGGAACTAACATACCCAAGGTCAATAGATAGCCTGTTGTCAGCCATTGAACCGTGGGATAACTAACATTAAATATCTGCGTTAAGTCTCTAAGTGCCATATTTAAGGCTGTCTCACTAAATAATCCGATGAACGCGGCAATTAAAAATGAAATCAAGATCAGGGTCTTTCTAATTATTTGTTTTTCTTGTTTTGTCGCAATAGTCGACATGAGAACACCTCCAATTAATAGTGGTTTAAGAACAAAAGTCCATTTTGTCCTTTCTAGGGTGCTTACAAAAAAGCAAGGGTCAAGTTAATAATTTGGTATCTATTTTTAATATTCTGAAGTTGATTTTCGATTTTCGCTGTTTCAGATAAAAAAATACCTCCCAAAATTTTTTTCAAAAAACTACACCCAAGTTTCGCTTATTTTGTGTATAATAATAAACGAACATTCGATTAAAATTAAACCATAAAAAATGAGGGAATGGAGTTAATTATCGCTCCCTCGTGAAGTGTTAATGTATTTTTAGGCTTTTACGGCATCCCAACTCATTTGAATAATTTTCTCTATGTCATCCTGATTTAATTCACATCTCCCGCCCAAATAATCTTTAACATATTGTATGGCAGGGTTAAACATGAACATATGGAGCAGGTTCGAATCCACTTGTTTGAAAACATTTTGACTCTTACCTTTTTCAAATAAGCTAAAGATCGGCTCAAACAATTCTGTTCCTTCATTTCGAGACAACATATGAAGGAGAGGTGAGTTTGAAAATTGCTCAAGAAATAAAAATTCTTCTTTATTGGTCAAAATAAAGTTAATAAACTTTTTCAACGTATGTTCGAAAGCCGATTGTATCGAGATAGAGTCATCGTAATTATAAAACACTTCTTGACTCATGTTCTTTTTGACATTCAAATATAATTTATTCAGCATATCCTCCTTGTTTTCAAAGTAAACGTAAATCGTTGAAGCAGATAATCCGGCTTTTTTCGCAATCTTGGACATCGAAGTTCCCGATAAACCATGTTCATTTATCAACTGGATCGCTGCATTAAAAATGCTTTCAATTTTATTTTCATCTTTAAGTCTCATACACCCAATAATAAATGATCGTTCGATTAAATTCAAGTTATTCCCAAGTCATCATGATTGCTAGGGCTTTATATCCATTATGTTATAAGCGTGCCCCATGAAAAAAATACATTTAACATGAAAATATCCATATTATTTCACTAACATGCTTCGTTACTTTAAGTACATTCCTTCACAATCTCTACTTATTCATATAAATATCCAAATTAACTACCAAGTATTATTCAAGAATATGGCCCTATTACTGAAAAAGGTACAATTCCTCTTCAAGAATTGCGCCCGATTGCAGAATATCTTAATATAAAAGAATTTTCCTTATCGTGCTAACGTACTCTTTAGCACGATAAGGGACTTTACTATTCGTTCATATAGTGTAACAGTTTCTCTAAAAGGTCATTGCTAACGGTTAATTGATATCGTTTTTCAAGGAGTTTACGCAGTTCCATAACGAAAAGCAAAGAATTTTTGTACGCTTCGTGTAGTTCAGATTCCTCTAAACGAGCAGTAATAGTCCTAAACTTTTCATAGTTTTCAGGACTAATTTCTTTTTCAAGATTTTTGGTCATGTTGAGCCAATTATCAGCGTTTTCTTCCACTATTCGAATGAGTTGTATTATATTTTTTTGAAATTGTGATAATAGTTCCAGCGAACGTGCGTATTCCCCTCTCTTGAGAACGTTAAATCCCATTAACCATAGGTTAGAAAAATTATTCAACAAAAAATTAACGTTTTCCTCTGTCAATCTGTTTGGTCCTGCACCACCTAACTCTGATATATACTGCTCTAATTGTCCTGTTTCATCATAAATGAACATTGATTTTGTATCAGGAAAGAAACCTGTTTCTTTGAACGAGGGAATAATATTCATGTTCTTTTCGGAAAGAAAATGAAATTCGCCACGTATCAGATTTTCAAAAATTACCACTTCCGTACCGTACTCATTTTGGTAGAGTAATGAGTAAGGAGCGACTTCATATAGCCATCTTGCTGAATCAAAAGTGGAAACTGTATTATCTTTTAGGAATACATAAAATTCTATATCAGAGTATTGGTCTCCCTCTCTTTTGGTAAAAGAGCCATACATCATACAAGCAGATATTCGTTCATCAAATTCGACAAGTTGCTTAACCCTGGCTATTAGTTCTTTTTGTTTTAACAATTCGAATCCCTCTTTCTTAGCTTTATTTTAGGGAGAATAAAAAAACCTCCCAAACAATTATGGAAGGATTAGTCAAAACGCATTTTTACCGTACTCAAATAAGCTATTTAGCCTTACAGCTAGTTAGCATCACATCTATTTAGTATATAGAAAAATGGGCAGACTAATCCTAAGTTTTATTATCTGAAATTACTATTTCAAATGTTAAAAATTAGGTTAGTTATCCATTGTCCACCCATCATTCCTCTCGATTATTAGTAAATAAAATTCTAACACTATTCCGAATGTTATTCAACAATCTGGCCCGATTCTTGAATAGGCTACTGCATATTGTTATCGTAATGCGCAGCAACCCTATCTTCAATAAAAATCCTTATAAGTGGAACCATCGCTCATAATTTGTTCGTAGAAGCATATTCCTCCGTTTCTTCAAATGAAGGAATTCAAGCTGAAGAGAGATACTATTTGTCCATAAATGCCTGGAGAACGCGATTACTATTTTTAACAAAATCAATGATGATTTGAATTTCCTTATCATTATATTTTGACAACATTGTATTCATTTCTTTACCAAAGGAACTGAAAAGAGGAAGTACTTCTTGTTCTGCTTTCTCTTGTTGCACATTAATAATTACACGCCTTTTATCCTCGGGATCTTTAACTCGAAAAACGAATCCAACTTTCTCTAATCTGTCAATTACTCCGGTAACTGCACCGGTTGTCAGTCCTGTTAAAACAGAAAGTTGACCGGCAGTAATTGGCTGATGCTTAAAAATGACTTCTAGACATTTATGGTCTGTAGAATTCAACCCCAATTTAGCCGCAATTGTTTGATGGAACATAATTGTTGCTGTGCTATTAACCCGTAATTCATCGTGAAGGGTAGTCAATAATTGATCTCTTGAAATTTTGTTTGTTGACATTTTTTCATTCTCCTTGTAATATTCTTTTATCTCGTGAGATAAATTAATTATAGCCTATTTTTAGTTATTTATCAATGTCTTATCATCTGAAAAAATCATATGGATAGCTCCCTTTTGAATGAATATCTGAATCTTGGAAGGAGTTTACGAAAAATGAGTGAAGATATTGGAATATTTATTGGTACTTCTATATTGCTAGTACTTTTAATTTTTGTACCCATTTGGATTGGGAAAACCAAGAAAAAGAATTTAAGTCACAAACAGAAAAACTGGTGGCTGATTAGCCATATTTTCTTCATTGTTATTTTTATTGGAGGTATGTTAGGTACCACACTATTAGCTTTATCAACTTATTTTATTTTAGGTAGGGAACAAATTTATTCAGCCCATTTGTTTATTGAATTTTTTGATTGGTTCTTGATTATTCCAGGTGGAATTGGTTCGTTCATTACTGGAATGTGGCTTGCTGTCCGTACAAATTGGGGAGTGACTAAATATTATTGGGTCATGGCAAAGATAGGAGTAACTACTGCTGCTATATTATTTGGCTCTGTATATATGCGGATTTGGATACACACAACAGTGAGTGGGATTTTCTCAAACTCCATTCATCCTTTACAAAATCCTGCTTATCTTTATAGTCGAGGGATGTTGTTCCTTGGGATAGTGATTTCATTTAGCATGATTATCTTTTTAGTTGTCATTTCATATTTAAAGCCTTGGGGAAAAAGGCAGAAGAAGAAAAACCTTCAAACGAATAATTTAAAGGGGGAAGCGTAAATGAAATTTTGGTCATTTATTGCGTGCTTATTAATTGGTTTTGGAATTGGTTTAGCTTTAAAAAACCCAGCACCTGGAATCATAATTGGTGCAGGGTTTGGTTTGATTTCAATAATCGCCATCTCGCTATTACAAAAAGATAAACGTATTTGAACAAAATAGAGAAACCGTATTCTCGTATTAAGTGATCCAAAAGCATTTAAAGATATGAAGGATGAACCTTACCCAAAAGCATTTCATCTTGGCTTCTTAATGGAATCATCAAAAGAAGTTGATCAATAATAACACAATTCCCCTAACAAACCCAAACCCAGTCAGTGGGATGTTATTCAACAATCTGACCCGTTTGTTCAATAACTTGTTGGTATGCCCATCCCGGGCATACCAAAGGTTGTCGGGGTTTCTCGACAGCCTTTCCAACCTAAGACTGGTGTTTCTATTTCTTAAGCTAAGGGCATTATCCTTATATTAATTATCTTATCATTGTAAATATGCTCTTTCCTGACGCTCCCCAATAATTACGTTTAATGAAGTATGCAAGGAGATGTTCATTTTTAATACATTTTTTTTTAACTTTAATTTCAATATTTAATTATCGGGATGAAAAAAGCTTTTTTATCCCTGTTTTATTTCCTATTTACCTATCTAATTACGATTATCAATCTGCTCTGATCTTGTTTCAGTGTCCATATTCACAAAGGCGCAATTTCTATTCTGGAATTGCGCCTTTGTGTGGAAGATGTAAAACATAACAGAGGTCTCGCAACAACATAGTGCTACCCGATTTCCTCAATCGGTACATCCTTTATATGTGTTGCGATCCACCAAATGTGTCCAAATGGATCCGTTACTCCCTCGCGTCGATCACCTTCAGAATGATCTTCTACAGGCATCAGTTCCTTTGCACCTGCATCAATAGCTTGTGCAAAAAGAGCATCTACGTTCTCAACATAAAGAAAAATATGCATCGTAGTTCCTCCAAGAGACTCAGGGCTCTTCATAATCGAGTATTCCGGAAACTCGTCCACGATCATAATTGGTGAATCTCCAATCAATAGTCTAATATAGTATATAAGTTTTTTAACGATAACCGGTAGCATCTGCTTGCTTGCCAGCATCCTGCACTTCTACGATATAACGCCAACAATCTGGCTGAGAACCATCAAGATCAGTGAAACCATAGATTTGTGCAAGCTTTCCGCTTGACAGAGATTGACCGTTCCAACATGAGACTTCGGGATCTCCAGCAAGGGCTGCAACAGCTCGCCCCACATAACGTGGCGTTTCCGAGATGACGAAATGAGGTTCCTTCTCAGTAGCGTCATGCCAGTTTTCTTCTTTGACACCATAATGATCGAGCATGATTTCGGATCGCATCCAGCCTGGGGTTAAGGAGACAGCTGTGCAAAGATGCTGTTCTAATTCGTGAGCGAGCCCTTCTGCTATACGGATGACTGAGCTTTTAGCTAGATCATAAAACATTGGTAAGCGATAGTTCTCATTATTATACTCTTTTGTGCCATCGGTCATTTCTATGACAAGTCCACCCTCGTTTTTGATGAGCAATGGTAATGCGTAATGGCTCGTAATCAAATGAGTATCAATCGCTAAACGAAGCATTCTTAAGCCTTTTTCAAGCGAATGCTCCCATACTCTCGTATTCCACCAGTCAACAAGATATTCACCTACCAAATATCATTTACAAGTATATCTAACCTTCCATGTTCTTTCTCAATTCTTTCAATTAAGGACTGTACTTGTTCATGAATAAGATGGTCAACTTGAACAGCAATTCCGATTCCACCTAAGTTATTTACTAGATCAGCTGTTTCTTCAATAGTTTCATGGCGCCCGTATTCAGAAATCTCGTGTCGTGTCGTACGCCCAGTGATATAGACAGTAGCTCCTGCGGCACCTAACTCCATAGCAATACCACGTCCGGCTCCTCTTGTTCCACCAGCTACCAAAGCTACTTTTCCCTTTAAAGATTTCATTTTTATCTGCCTCCCATTTGTAATATCTATAGTATAATCTATAATGATGACACCTTATGTCATATTAAGCCTTTTAAAATATTTTTGTTAGGTGGTTATCCATGCGGGCAGACAGACTTATTAGCATAATATTGTTGTTACAAAATAACGAAAAATTAACAACCAAAGCATTGGCGAATGAATTGGAAGTGACCGAACGTACCATTCATCGGGACATGGAAGCCTTGAGCAGAACAGGAATTCCAGTTTTCGCAAAGCGTGGAAAAAATGGAGGCTGGTCTTTACTGGAAGGCTATCGAACAAATATAACAGGTTTAAAAGATAATGAAATTAAGTCTTTGTTTATTTCACCATCACCCCGGTTACTAAATGACCTAGGTTTAACAACCGATTGGAATAAAGCACGTCAAAAACTTATTGCTTCTATTCCACGTTTCTTGCAGAAAAATGCCAATGATGTAGGCTACCATGATTCAATTTCTCCAGCACCCATTCTTGGGTCTATTTAAATCCAATCATCTTTTACATTTGTAGACAGTTCAATATTCGTCCTCTTTGGTATGATTAAAACTATCATTATAGGTGAGTTTCCGGCTCATATATACTAAATTCCGTAATCCCCTATGATGGACTTGGCGATTTTCTCTGTTAACCTAAAGTTCTTGTTAATTGCTTGATTAAGAGTGTCCAGTCCATTATTTGCTCCCGCTTCCCGACAGTACATGCTAATCATAGCAGTAACTCATGTCCGCTCCTCCTTTTGCAAGAGTTCCTCACTGATCCGGAAAGAGGCGGCCGTCTTTTCTTTCACTTCGCTCAGTGTGGCATCACCCATGAGCTCCACCAGTTCGTATCTGTCTTTTTTCCATTGAAAAACCGCCAGGTCCGTAATAATGACATCGGCAATCCGGGTGGAAGTAATGGGAAAGGTACAGCGCTCTACAAACTTCGGCGAACCGTCCTTAGAGACATGGCTCATTGTAATGATGATTTTTTTCGCTCCTGTAAGGAGGTCCATAGCTCCCCCGACTCCGATAATATCCTTTCCGGGAATTGCCCAATTGGCGACCATCCCTCTGCCGTCCACTTGGAGGGCCCCCAGGATCGCGACGTCGACATGACCACCCCGGATCATTGCGAAAGAATCTGCACTATGAAAATAGGAAGCTCCTGCAGCTTCTCCGACAGGGAGCTTGCCGGCGTTAACCAGATTGGGGTCAATCGCCTCCTCTTCAACAGAAGTCACGCCCAGCAATCCGTTCTCCGTATGAAGATAAAATCGGCTTTGATCCAAGTAATCGGGAACCCATGTCGGAATTCCGATTCCAAGATTAATGATCGAGTAAGGGGTCAGCTCCTGAGCCGCCCGCTTGGCAATCATTTCTTTTATGCCCATACTTCTTTCACCCCTTCTCTCGTCAAAATGAGTCGGCTGGTGGTGATGGCATCTACAAAAAGGTGGGGGGTAACAATCTCTTCCGGGGAAAGATCCCCGGGTTCCACGATTTCTTCCACTTCGGCGATCACGTATTTTGCTGCCGTCGCCATCATCGGGTTAAAGTTTCTGGCTGTCTTATAATAGACGAGATTCCCCAGGGTGTCGGCCTTTTTCGCCCGCACGAGCGCCACATCGGCCTTCAGAGCTTTTTCGAAGAGGTACGTCTCTCCGTCGATGACTTTCGTCTCTTTCCCTTGGGCGAGCTCTGTCCCGACGGCAGTTTTGGTATAAAACCCGCCGATTCCCGCTCCGCCTGCCCGGATGGCTTCAGAAAAAGTACCCTGCGGCATCAGTTGAAGCTCGAGCTTTCCGGCGTTATACCACTGGGCCACTTCCCGGTTGCTTGTAAAATAGGACCCGATGGCTTTTTTGATCTTTCCCTGCCTGAGCAAAAGACCAAGCCCTCTGCCTGCTTCTCCGATATTGTTACTGATGATGGTCAATTGATCTGCATCATGTTTTGTCAGCTCATCAATTAAAGTCAGGGGGCTGCCAATCAGACCGAACCCGCCGACCATGATCGTATCCCCGGATTTGACATTTCTTCGTACCGCTTCCTCTGTATCTGTCACTTTAGAGGCACTCATGACTTCACTCCCTTATCATGGTAAAAATGAATATTTTGTTTGGTGAGGTATGAACACCTGCGTCTAGCCGGAATGGCTGCTGTAAATCTCTCCATGCCACGCTTGCATCAATAAATGTTCCAACTGTTCCACGCTTTCTATTCGTTTAGGATTGTTTTGCACGGTCTTGTTCATAAAAGCCAGATGCGCAAGCTTTGAAAT
The DNA here is from genome assembly GCF_042680885.1 of Siminovitchia sediminis. Lineage (NCBI taxonomy): Bacteria > Bacillati > Bacillota > Bacilli > Caryophanales > Bacillaceae > Siminovitchia > Siminovitchia sediminis. Next base: position 24,833 of record NZ_JBHUEO010000029.1, read on the forward strand.
ATCAGACTCCGGTACGTTCAGGTCTTTTAATCGATGGGGCAAACCTAATTCTTTTATCCAATCAAACACTTGTATCGCTGCTTGTCTGCCGGCTTCCCTGTCAGTCAGTTTCGACGTGTTTATCCCCATGGCCTCGGCTGCCAACGAAAGTTCCGGTGCGGTCTCGTCCAGGTTAAACAGCATAACATACGGCAGCATGACACTGTTTGCGTCCCCGTGCGAGACACCCGCACTGCCGCCTAACACGTGGCAGATCCCATGATGAAGCCCCATTTCTACATTGGCCAGTGCAAGTCCGGCAAAAAAAGAGCCCTCCAGCATTTTGGTTTTAGCTGACAAGGATGGAGAAGACGAGCAGCTTGGCAATAGAGATGTCTTGATCAATTGGATGCCTTTGAGGGCAATGGTTGTTGAGACGGGATTCTTACTTATGGAGTAAAGGGCCTCAATACAATGGGCAAAAGCATTGATCCCGGATCCAGCAGCAATTTTGGGAGGAAGACCCATCGTCCATTCCGCATCATAAATGACTGATTTGGGTGTAATCTTGACATCCTTGACGGTGACTTTCCTTTTAATGTTATCTTCGTTATGTGTGATACCATAAACAGGAGTCATTTCGGATCCAGCATAAGTGGTTGGGATGGCAATGACCGGAATCAACGGCTGTGCTGTCGGCGTCCCGTCCAATTTTTCATTCGCTGTTTTGCTTTTTTCCAAGGCATGGCTAAGGGCTTTAGCCATCCCGATTGCACTCCCTCCACCTAACCCGATGATTCCATCAATCTCATGTTTGACGGCCCGCCTTAAAGCCTCTTCCACTTGAAAATCCTGAACGTGCGGCAGAACCTCATCATAAACGAGAGACAAACGGTCTCCAAGCACTTCCTGTATGAATCTTGTACAACCTCTGGATGTACATCCTTTTGTCGTGCTCAACATGACATTCTTCAGCTGAAACCGGTCGATTTGATCTTTTATTTTTTGGATAGAGCCCGGACCTGAAATAACCTCCTGGGCGTAAAAGATATAGCTAAAATGACTCATAAGACACCTTCCCCTCCTGATCAACACACTATCGTCAAGGTTGTTGATGAACCGGGCTTTATTCTGAATGTTTACCTGCAGCAGGTTGAATGGATGATAAAAACTGCCGGATCGTATAAAGGATGTCCGGCTGCCTGTTAAAGACCAGTTCATAATGATTCAACGTCGTGACCTTTGTCCGGATCCGCGGGATCAGCTTTTTTGTCCGTACATATCCCTTTTCTTTAAAAAGAGGGCCTTTCCCAAGTGACCCGGCAGCGGTCAGAAGAAAACATGGACATGCCACTTGCGGAAACACTGATTCCGGCCGAAAAGTGAAAAAACTGTCAAAGTCCCGTATGATTGTTGGAGCGTCCGCCTTATTTCTCCAGACACCTGCCTCTTCCCGGATCTCGTAAAGTACGACTTCTTCCATATATGTTCCCCAATCAACCCCCAGTCCCGTATACAGCCGCTTCGCTTCTTCCTTATATTCATTTGGAGATCCGTACCTTTTTCCCAAGCGTCCCAAAGAAGGGAGGACCAGTTCCCTTGTTTCATCGTCAGCCTCTCCGGCTCCGTCCAAAAGAATCAGTGCCTTCACCTCCGGCAGGCGGCTGGCAGCAATAGAACAGATATAAGCCCCCATCGAATAGCCGAGAAGGATGGGGCGTTCGATCCCCAGCGTGGCAATCAGATCGAGCAGATCTTCTGCATGGGTGTAAATGGAGCTGTGTGCCGGGGCCGGATCGCTATTCCCCCTTCCCCGCAGATCATAGCTGATAAAGCGATATTCTCCCAAAAAATATTCCTGGTAATGGTGTAGCTGCTTATGGTTTCCAGTGAGGCCATGGACACCGATGATCGTCCCTTTCTCCCCGGGAGTGTCTTGAATATATAAAACTGTTCCTTTTAAGGTGGTCACATATTGTCCCATTTCGTTCACCCCGCTTCTGTTTTTACTCAACCGTGTAGATGGAATAATGAACCCTGCCGGGAAGCCGGATACCCCTGGAAACAAAGAGCCGGCGGTTTAACCAGTCATATTTGGGTGAGGCTGTTTCAAAGATGGGAGCCGTCCTGAAATAATATTCGTCCGGATCGACCTCCTCGTTGCTATCCAGCCGTTGTAAAACCTCGGGCGTTCCGGTCCTAATTCCTCTGTATGTCATCATAATCAGCTCACTATCTTCCGTTCTCAGAAGAATTCGGACGTCCTGGATGATGGTGCCGTCTTCCCGGACAGTGATCCAGTCATCTCCCCCGGGGATAACCTTTGCTGTCAGCCGGCCGCCGGACAAGGTTCCCCCGGTAACACGGATAATGCGGCGGTTTCCGATCGGGGTTTTTCCCGGCAGATGGGCTCCCTCCACGGTCAATTCCATGTCGCATAAAAAAGAAAGAGCAGGTGCAGGCAGGTGTCTCATTGGGTCAAGGCTCCTTTTCGTTCTTCTCTTCGATATTCTTCCACTTTCTGTTCATCCAGCTCCACTCCCAGGCCGGGTCCTTCCGGAACGAAAATAAATCCGTCTTTGGTTGCAAGAGAATTTTTCACCGGATCGCCGGCCAGCCAGTCAGGGCCAAATAGTTCGCTTCCGTAATCAAGGTTCGGAATGGATGCATAGACATGTACACAGGCGGCCGTTCCGATGGAACTTTCCAATGACGTGCCGCCAAAGCAGGCAATCCCCGCAGCTTCGGCTATCCCGGCAATTTTGACTGTATTTTTCATTCCGCCGGACTTATGGATTTTCAAGGAAAAAATATCAGCCGCTTTCTGTTCGGCTAATCGAAGAGCATCGTGAACGGAACCCAAGCTTTCATCCACCATAATCGGAACTTTCTTCATAGAGGAAAGGCGTGCCAATCCCTCCACGTCTTCGGGCGGCAAGGGCTGCTTCAGGAAGTCGATCCCCGCTTCATAAAAAGCATCCATCCAGCGCATCGACGTCATCCGGTCCCAGGAGCCGTTAGGATCGATGCCAATGGTTGAAAGACCGCGGATTCCTTCGGCAATACGGATATTTCTCCCGGCATCGTCTGCCGGGGACTCTTTTCCGGACTTTGTCTTGAAGTTTGCATATGTTCCCGAAGCAGCCAACTGTTTCCCTTCCTCGATATCCCCTTCGGGTGTTCCAGAGGCAAGAGCCCAACGTACAGGAATCTTGTCCCGGTGAAGGCCGCCCAGCAGCTGATGGACCGGGACATCGTACGTTTTCCCAAGAGCATCAAAAAGGGACATTTCCACTGCTGCCTTGGCGAAGGCATTCCCGCGGATGTGCCTGTTCAGTTTCTGAAGCAGCCGTTCCATGTGCGCGGGGTCCTCCTCAAGGAGCAGAGGAAGAGCATACCGGTCAATTACAAGCTTCATCGTTTCTACGCTCTCGCCATTCCACCAGATGCCCGGAGTGGTGCCTTCACCGATTCCTACCACGCCATTGCTGAGCTCCACTCGAATGAGCACAAAGCTTTTAGTGGATACTTTTTCAGTAGAAAATTGATGGGGGCGCTTGATGGGGATATCCAAAAGTTCTGTCTTGATGCCCTTAATTCGTAGTCCAGACACATTAATCTCCTCCAGTTGCTGTATTTTCCAACGAAAGGGAAAGGGACATTTTACAATGCCCCTTCGCAGTGTTTTATTCCCGGCGCATCACAAAGTCCAATGAGGCTTCTTTGTGTCCGCCTTTATCTTCCAGCTTCGTGATGAGTTCTTTCCGAACCCCGTCCGCCACGTCTGTCTCCAGCCACTTGTCCCCCTCGAAGAACACCTGGGTGATTAAGGTTTCATGTCCATCTGCTTCAAACATGAGATGAAGGTGCGCCGGGCGCATGGGATGCTGGTCCATATAATCCAGAAATTCCCCCGTCGGTCCTTGATCCGGGATTGAATAAGGAAGGGGGACAATTGTCTTTACTTCAAAATCTCCATTTTTATCCGTATAGAAATATCCCCTCAGGTTATATCTGGGCGCATCTGAATCAAAAGCTGAATACTTTCCGCTATTGTCGTTTTGCCACATTTCTACGCGGACATTGGCGAGCGGCATGCCGTCCGTACTGCTGACATTTCCTTTAAAATAAAGAACTTCTCCCGGCTCATCGGGCCGCTGTGTCAGAACATATGGTTTGCCCGGTTCTTTTTTCAATTCAGGGGATCCCTCGATAAAATATGGCCCAAGCAGGGAAGGCTGCGTCCCCGGCTTGTCCGTGTACATCGCTTTAAGGACGTGCGTCTCAAGGAAGACATCTGCAAAAAGCGGAAGTTCTCCGGTGCGGCCGAGGCGGTCTGCCCAATGGACAAAGTTGGTATATTCCTCATGGTTCAGTTTGGCTTCTTTTAAAAACTCCTGTATATGCTTGATGAACAGATTAAATACTTCTTCGACCCGCTCATTTTTCTTGGTTATTTGTTTTTGCATAAAAACTCCCCCTTACATCTATTTGGACATAAAAGTATCAACACTTGTTCTCCCTAACAGGTGATTTATTTTGATCCAGTCCTTCTGTTTCAACAACTCTCTTACTCTGGTAGAAGAGATCTTCTCCCCTTGCTCGCACGTGACAAAAGGAAAAATATTCACTGTAAAATAGCCAGACAGCATCTCGATCGTTCCTTCTTGTCCCTTGCCGAAGCGGAAGTCTCTGCCTGCCCAAACCTCTTTCGTACCAAGGGAACGGAGTTCCTTGATAAATTCTTCCGGAGGCCTCAGTGCATAATGTTTGTTGAACCGGGCTGCGATTGTATAGTCCACGTTAAGCTTCTTCATAAGCTCCAATTTCTCTTCTACAGAAGTGAGAACCCGATGTCCTTGAAAATAGGCCCGAGGAGGAGGGTCAAATGTATAGACAACCGATGGCACGCCTAATTCACGAGCCCGGTTTACCATCTGTCTGATCAGCGCTTGATGACCTCTGTGCACCCCGTCAAAAGCACCGATGGATACAACTGATGACTTCAGCTTTAGCTCATTTTCGCTTGCTGCTCTCATGTTCGTTCCTCCCCTTGGATCAGATCGCGTTACTTTTTGAAGTAATTGACATCATCCGGATTGATCCACGTGTCGTCTACCCATCCGTCAAGATCATAGTCATCCATGCATTGTTCTGCAAAAGCAATATATTTTTCGGCTTCCCCGGAATCGTTGGCTGCGCTTAAGTTTTCGAGACGGATATTTTCATGGTTTCCGGAGTAATTACGTTCGTACAGCTCATGGCGCCCGCCATATTCCGTTCCAACCACTTCCCATAACAGCTTGATGAGTTTGATTTTTTCAAGGGAAGTAATCCCGTTGGACCCGCGGTAGAGGCGATCAATTAATGGCCTCAATTCAGGATTTTTGAAGTCGGCTGCGCTGGATGGCTGGACAATTAAATTTCCGGCCACTACATTTTCAATAATTCCTTTGATTTTCGGCCATCCTTCAGACATAAACACACGGTAGGCCAGCCCGTACTTGAGGTTAGGCAACACTGTCCCGTTACGTCCTTGGTCCGGATTCATTGCCATCGAGTCGCTTAATGACCAAAATAGGTTTTTCCACGCCAGCACTTCACCGACATTTGCCTGTACCCCTCGGAATTGATCGGTTCCGTTGGTTTTAATTGCTTTTAGTAAAAGACCTGCGATAAAGTCGAGTTTTACAGATAATCTCGTGACTCCGTGGAACGTAAAGCGATGCAAAAATCCACTTTCGGCAAAGAAGCTGTTTGCTTTTTCCACATCTTTATAAATAAGAATATTTTCCCAAGGGATCAGCGCCCGGTCAAAAATGAGGACAGCATCATTTTCATCGAATCGGCTGCTGAGCGGATAATCAAACGGGCTTCCCATGACGGCAGCCTGCATCTCGTAGGATTGACGGCAGATTAGTTTGACCCCTGGTGTATCCATGGGAGCAATAAATACCAGTGCCATATTTTCCGAGCCGACAGGCATGGCTCCATAGTGAGCAACAAAGTTGTAGTTCGTCAGAGCGGAACCTGTTGCCACCATCTTGGCGCCGCTGACAATAATTCCTTCATCAGTTTCTTCTTCAGCCCGGACAAAGACATCATTGACTGCTTCCATTGGCTTGTTCCGGTCAACCGGCGGGTTGATGATAGCGTGGTTGAAGTACCAGTTCTTTTCCTGCGCCTCTTTATACCAAAACCTGGCATTGTCTTCATAGGGAGCGTAATAGTCCGGATCAGCACCTAAAGTCGCTAAAAAAGATGCTTTATAATCCGGAGATCTTCCCATCTGGCCATAAGTGATTTTTGCCCACTCAGCAATGGCGTTTCTGGAATGGATGAGATCCTCAGTTGTTTTGTCAAATTGGAAGTATTTTTGGGTAAATCCATTGTTTCCTGTATCCGTAGGCGTTGTGAGGATGGGTTTGGTTTTTTCATCATGCAGAGCATCATACTGCCTTGCAATGGAGCGTGCTGCGTTTCTGAAGGCCGGATGTGTTGTTACGTCTTTTACTCTTTCTCCGTTAATCCATACTTCCCTGTTGTCCTTCAGACTCTCCAAGTATTCTTTTCCTGTCAGAGGGAGTTTGGTTTTTTGTTTTTGAGTAACCATTTGAAACCTCCTTTAGAATAACTAATTCCTCAGTTTAAAGCGCTTTCAACTGTAATGTTATTATCAAATAAAACCTGTTTCATTTTAAGTGCAAAACCATACTGAAATTCTTTGGAAAACTATCAGTTTTTACAGTATGATTCACTCCATACAAAAAACCCCAATGGAATTTATCCAACAGGGGTTTTGAGCGGGCCGTCACTCTCATTATTATTGTTGTTGATCGTTAAGGCAAAGTAGATTTGCAGGGCCAATTGGCAATTGAAACGCCCTTCGCCTGTCTTTAAGTCCACTTCGCATAGTTTCTCAATCCGGTCAAGCCGATAACGCAGCCCGGCTATAGACAGATGGAGTTCATCCGCGGTTTGCTGAAGATTCCCATTATGATCCAAGTAAATTTTTAAGGTTAATAAGAAGTTTGATTCGTTACAACGATCGTACTCTACCAGCTCACCAATCGTTTTCTTGTAAAAGTCGATTAATTCATTTTGATCTGTGCCTTTTAGCAGCATCATCACTGGTTTAACATCTTCATAGGCAGAAATCAGACTGCCGGAAGGAGAAGTAAGCTGAACGAAGTCACTAATGGAACGGGCGTCTTCATAGCTCCTTTTCAATGTTTGGATATTCCTGGATTCCCTTCCTATCCCAATATAAAAGCGGAAAGTTTTAAATTTATTTGTTAGAATAGCAAGCAGCTCAGAAGCTGCATCAAGTGTTTGAGCAGCTTCGTCGTTTGTCAAAATCATGTTAATGTACTGATCATTTGAAAAAAGATCTTTCTGAGCATAGATAGGATGAAGTTTTAAAAACTGGATAACATCCTGCCTTCCGGTGGAGGGTTCTACCTTTATGGATAACACCCTGGTGATATCATTGGGCAGAAAATGAAAGAGATGTGAGAACCTTTCAAATTCCTTCAAATCAAAGTTATTTAGAATTTCTTCAAAAAAATTCTCCTTTTTGTCCCAAAGTGAACGGGCGAGTTTCCAATCATGGTACATTTGAACAGTAAAGGTTGATAGAGCGCGATGAATAATCAATTTTTCTTTTTGAGGCAATTGATGTTTTCCGATGACAACGAGCCGGCCTAAATTAATATTGTTGGCCCTAATCGGGAAAGTGGAAATATCATTCTTCATTTCCTCGGAATAAATGGATTTATCCGCCCAATTATTGTAGACATTCTCGTGAGATTCATCTAAAAAAGCGCTTACAATTTGTTTGTTATAATAATCGATCACAAGACTTCGTTGAATCGTGCCGGAAACAAACTGGATGGTTTCAGATAAAGGCTTGTCCTCAAGGAGAAAGTTTGTCAATTGCTGTTGGATGCGATCAGATTCCATGATATTTCGATTGATATTTTTCAGTTCCTTGTAAGCCCGGTCCAGTTCAGACACCAGGGAATCTGCTTTATAGCAGCTTAGAAGCGTCCTGCGCTTTTCCTCAAGTTCTTCTGCAGGCCTTGCTACAAATTTGCAGGTGGAATCACCTTTCCCCATGCATTTTTCCTCATAGGCAATGACGTCTTTTCCAAAAGTGCTTGTCAAATATCCGCTGGCATATCCTACCAGGATCCAGCAGACTTCGTCTGTTCCGAGCCCATAATAGGAGGTATGTTCTTCAGCTTCGAAAGAGTTCCTCCAAAAACCGGTAAAATAAATCGATTCCTCCGAAATCTCCAGCTGATCTGGTTCAACAGTCACCACACCTTCCAATGTATGAAGCATCGGTCCCGCCAGCATCAATTCTTTGATGTTTTTCCATTGATACATAGAAGCCACCGATTCGCCGTCTTTTTTTCCCCATTCCCATCCGTATCTCATAAGGAAGCCCTTGGCCCTTTCCATGCCAAGGGTATTAATCAAATCCCGCCGTAATAATCCGAGGGCTTCAACTGAAACTAAAACCATTCTTTTATGATTGAAAGTAATCATACCTGTCCGTGGATTCGTCTCAAGCAGATTATCGAACACAAGCTGGCTAGCCTTCACCGTTTTACCCCCCGTTCAAATTGAGAAAAATAGAGCCATACTACTTGACTGTGGCAACTTCAGAAAACTTTCCGCAATAGTAGAGAAGAGGCTGTCCTTCTTTATAATGAAAGTTCTTCACTTCTCCAAGGAACAGAACATGATCTCCTCCATCGTAAGAAGCCCAGGGCTCGCATTCTATGTAGGCTAGACAATCTTTGATTCGCTTTCCGAGTTTTCCATCTTCCCACTCAAAAGGAGGAACGTCTTTTGGCTTTCCTGCAAAATGCATGGCGGTATCTTGCTGGTCTTTCGTTAAAACGTTGACAACAAAACGGTTATTTTCCAAAACACTCAGTGCCTTGGTTTTACGGTCGACGGAAACAAGAACAAGCATAGGATCAAGCGACACAGAGGTAAAAGAATTAGCTGTAAATCCATGGGTACCGGATTCGTTTTTGCTTGTGATGACCGTCACGCCGGTTGCAAAACGTCCAACGCAATTTCTGAACTCCCTAAGATCGAGATTCTCCTGGATAGACATCATACATCTCTCCTTAACCATGACTTACTTATCAAGAATTGTAACAATATTATGTCTACTGGGAAACCGCAAAAAACAACGGAAAATTGAATGTGTTCTTTTAAAAAGCTATAGTCCCCCCTGTTTATATAAAAAATCCCGCAGTCTCCGTTTCGTCATAAAGGAGAGGTTTCCGGTATAAATCTCGCTTGGTTCTGTTACGCCAGCGGTATCTCATCTTTCTACTAAAGTCCCGCTTCTTTCCTCATAAGCTGCTGTTCTAATCATACCACAAGACTTGACCTATTTATTCTAATTTTTCAAAAAATATTTATAGTCGACTCAAAAAAGCCAAACTCCACACCCATGGCGTTTGGCTGAGTTATTTTCTTATTTGTTGTAGATTAAAGAAATGTTGGCCGCCACCGGGAAATGATCGCTTGGGAATTGGCCATTCCTCCGAACGTTCACGATTTCTATTTCATTCGCTGCAAGGTTCCCTTTCCCGAGAATCCAGTCAATACGCTTGTCAGGACCTCCACCGGTTGGGTCGTCAAATCCATTAAACGTTCCTAACTTTTCATTTCTTCTTTTCTCCGCTGTTTCCCATAAATCATTAAATGCTCCATGACTTGTTAATATTGTGTGGGGAAGACTGCCCGGTTTTGCATTAAAATCACCTGTCAGTATAACGGGTAACCTGGGATCAAATTTTTTCTTTGTGACTTTGAGAATAAACTCTGCACTTTTTTGTCTTGCTTGGGCGGATTGATGATCAAAGTGTGTATTGACGAAATAAAACTGTTTGTTGCTTTGTTTATCAAGAAATTTTGCCCAAGTCACCATTCTTGGAACCTGGTTTCCCCAAGTTTTGGAACCCTTTACACCCGGTTTGTCGGATAACCAAAAATAGTCATACTCCAGGACCCTGTATTCGTTTTCTTTATAAGAAATAGCAGAATAGACTCCCCGGTTCCCGCCAATCCATTTATAATGAGGCAAATGAGTCTTTAGATCTTTTAGCTGTGAAGGCAATACCTCTTGTGTCCCGATAATATCCGGATTTTTCTTGTTAATCAGTCTTCTGATGGCTGGAATCCTTTCTTTCCAAGTATGTGGAGAGGAATCATTGTTATTACTGTTTCTTATATTAAAAGTCATCGCTTTTACTTGGACGGTTGTGGATTGTTTTTTGTTTTCAGCAGCAAATCCCGGCGAACTTCCCGGGAACAAAATGCACAGCAAAACTGCCACTGCCAATAGGGATTTTAAAACTTTCTTCACTCTGGATCCTCCTTGTCAATGATGTGATGGAAGAAAGCTTCCTCATAAAGGGAGGTTGTACTAAAGGATAACACCTGTCTTGTATCCGTCATCAGTCCCTCAAATGTACAGTTTATTATCCCTTTTGGTCAGTGCTCTTATTCAATGTTATGAAGGAACGAAACGCACGGGGGTTGTTAAATATTTCCCCGCGGCAACAGCCCCTTTAACATATGCCCACGAAGGTACACACTTGAGCATACCATTCTAAAAAAGGACAATGACCCCAACCGGCCACCGCCCCTTATCAGGTTTTATCGCCAATCTTCAATGGAATTAATACCCACATATTCCGGAACGACTAAACCATTTATAGTTCCGTGAAGATTTCTTTTATACGTGTCATAGTATTCGTGGGTACTCGGAAGCCATGCGCCAACCATGGCATCTGAGCTGCCGTTCGCAATACCGGCAAACATCGGTCCCAATTCTACTTAAGTAATGGTCACATCATAGCCATTTTGTACAAGAACCTTTCCAATCACATTTGTACTTGCGATCTCCGTGTCCCAGGCAAACAAAGACAAGGTTCATGCTTTCTCCATTCCCTGCTTGGGCACCGTCCGTCCACTCGGCCACTTGATCAGGATGGGCGTCAAACCATTTTTCCGCCGCTTCACTTGGATTCATACCATTTGAAATATCTGCCATGACCTCTTCCAGGTCACTTGTCTCCCAAGAGAATTGGTCCAGAATCGTGTAGGCACCTGGTGCATCCTGATCGAGACCTTTCTCACAAGAGTATGAATATCTTCCGTACCTCCGAAGGAACCTTCAGGATGATTTCTATTATGATTTATGAGCTTGTACCATTGAAAGAGGCAATAGAAATCGTCGAAGAGGAGTTATTACAGAAGCAGCAAGTATAGAAAATAATTGTTATGCAATAGCTTCCCAATTGAAAATCAGTCAATCCTCAGCCCGACGAAAGATGAAAAAATACATATCGGATGATGCTAAATCGTACAAAGGCAAGAAATGGATTTGTGAGGAGCGTAATCTGAAGGACTGTTGCAAAAAGCTGTTGATACAACGACGGGGTTCCCCTTTTTAAAAAAATGAAAATAACGGAGATGTTTATTCCAAGATCATCATTCATCATTCATATCCCTTGCAGCTTATGCCTGCAAAAATTTACCATTCATAAATTGGGAAAATGTGCCTCATTCTATAATAGACAATCTACTTGGAGGTAATCATATGGCACAATTAAGAGATATCATGACATCCAATGTACTGACGGTAAACGAAACACAGACCGTACAGGAAGCTGCAGCGTTAATGAGTCAGTATAATATCGGAGCGATCCCGGTCGTTAATAACAACAGAGAAGTTGTCGGGATTGTAACAGATCGTGATATTACCCTTCGCACCACAGCACAGGGAGAAAATGCACAAACCCCAGTATCACAAGTCATGACAGCACAGCAAATTGTACAAGGTACACCTGATATGGATGTTCATGAAGCCGCAAATTTGATGGCACAGCAACAAATTCGCCGTTTGCCAGTAGTCGAAAATGGACAAATTGTTGGAATGGTAGCTTTAGGTGATCTTGCGGTCCAAAATCAATATGCAAACGAGGCGGAGCAGGCTTTACAAAGTATTTCAACTCCTTCCGCTCCTCAACAATAAGGTTAGGTGAGCCCGGCTGCTGCTCCCTCATTTTCACAGGAAAGTCAGCGAACCCATGTATATGGGCAAATGTCTAATTTGAATAAACATGCTTCAATATCCACTCACTTTACCGTTACTGTCATATGATATATCATCACCAGACTAAAAGGCGGTGCGTAATATGAGTGGTGGAGGCAGTTACGGTGCAGGCTTTGCACTGATTGTTGTTCTTTTTATTCTCCTGATTATCGTAGGAACTGCATATGTTGGCGGCGGTTTTTGGTAGATACCGGCCGAGACTTTTTAAGGAACGGATGCAATCTCCGTTCCTTTCCATTTATTAAAGAATTCGCCATTACAAACCCAATAAGCTATTCCAAAGGGACAGCCTTTCAAAAAAGTCCTTACACCGCAAAAATAATTGTAAATAGTCCCGATACCATAATAACCAGCAGCGAGATTTTCATAAACAGCGTCTGGTTAATGAACTTATCGACTTTTACTCCTGCCAGCAGCCCAATGAGCAAGGCAAGAAACAGCCACATTGAATATTCCAGCACTTCCCGATTGATCAAACCCATATACATATAGTTCAAAAAGGTAAGAGCACAGACAATTAAACCCAATAGAGCGATATTTGCCCGAAATATATTTTTCTCTGTTTTTTGGTTGGCCATGAACAGAGCGATGGGAAGCCCAAATAATCCCAGACTGCCATTGAGCAGTCCGCTTAACATGCCAACGATCCCAAGAGCTGACTTCTCATTTTTGATGTGGAAGCTCCTCCCTGTCCATAGGAAGGCGCCAAAAACTAAGATGATCATCCCTGCGACAATTTGCAGATAAAACTGATTCATCCATACCAACAAATACGCTCCAACAGGCGTGGCTATAATGCTGAAAAAGACGAGCCCTCTTATTTTTTTAAACTCCACGTACCTTCGCAGTGGATAGAAGATATAGAAGTTTACAAATATCCCCAGAAGCACAAGCATCGGCACGATGACTTGCAAGGGAAACAGCAATGACAGCAGCGGTACAGCCACGACAGCAAAGCCAAAGCCGGTTACGCCTTGGATAAAGGACGCAACCAAGATCATTAGGGATCCAATAATAATCAGCATTTCAACGTACACCTCAATTATGTAAAAAGACCTGCCAGGAGCAGGAGACATTGTATTATGTAAAGTATAACAAATTTAAACCCCTTTTTAGGTTCCGCACTCTCGCAACAATGGAAATCAGCTGTCCAAAGGCTTTGCCTGGCCTGCCGGCAGCTAAAAAAGCTGTCCGGAAAACCTGTAATATCGGTTCTTGGGACAGCTTTGTTTAGTGATAGCATGTTCATTGAAATTCTCTCTCTTAAGAATTAAGGATAACCCGCCAGCGCGATACCAGACTGCCAGTATTTACAACCTTACCACTCTTACTTGGATGATTCTATCCCCACGGATCTTCTTTGCCTGAACTCGTTTATCTTTATCTTTTTGTCCAAGGCGGCGCTGACCTCGGCTTGTTGCATCAAAAAACTCATATAAGCATTTAATTCAAAGCGGCCATTACACACAAATCTTTGGAATTCCAAACCGTTTCTTTCACCCATTTTTTTTCATACCCCTTCCCTTTTTATTCTATTTATTGCCAATCTGCAATCCTTCTATACCGTGAATCTATTAACAATTTAAACCGTTTTTTACATCATGTATAGAAAATTTGATCATAGACAAATCCGCTGTAAAAAACAGAAGGCAGACTCGTTATTGGCAATCTTGACGGGGATCGGGAATTTCATAAGGGCTTACTGAAGGATGGGCATTCAGGAGAAAATTTATGTTTTAAAAAAAGATTTAAAGCAAGACCATTTATTTGCTGCTTAAAAAAGGCTGCCTCCTCAATCCAGGAAAGGCAGCCTTCTCAATTTAAGAGATTCTATTAACTTTTTAAAACATCATGATCCACATAACGCTCCCCGTTCAATTCGGAGATGACGTTGATCGCCACTTTCGCACCATCGCCGGCGGTGACAATCGTATGTACACTGACTCCTGCCACTGTTCCTGCAGCCCAGATGCCTTCGATATTAGTTTTGCCGTCAATACCGGCATCAACAATTGTTTTAATCCGCGGTTCTGTTCCTTCTTTCGTCTTGACGCCAATTTTTTCAGCCAATGTCGCCAGCGCACCTGTTGCCAAAATGACATGCTTGGCTTCATATGTTTTGTTTTCACCTTCCACCTTAAAACCGTCACCGGACTTTGTTACATTCACGACTGTATCCTGAACAATTTCCGCTCCAAATTGCGAAGCCTGTTTTTTACCAATTTCAATCAATTCTGGGCCTGTAATGTCCTCAATCCCGTAATGGTTTCTAATCCAGGCACGCTTGGTCATGCTCTTGTCGCTATCAATGACGATCGTTTTCTTTCCGGCCTTTGCTGCAAAGATCGCCGCACTGCCGCCTGCTGTACCTGCTCCGATAATCGCAATATCATACATAGATCTCCACTCCTTTTTTCATCGTTCGAGCTGCTTTTACAGCTTTCCACACGCTTGCAGTATACCATATTTTCTGAAAAATAAGGTGGAAGATGCTCAATTACTAGTTTTATTGCTTTCTTTCACTCGTGTTTTTCCGACAAGTAACCAGCGAACCCATCGGTTTCCGGCTTTTTGAATTCTCGCAGCCGATGAATTCTTTTTTCCAATAACTCTTCAAGTGCCGCGGCACTGGCTGTCCGCAGCAAGTCTATATCAATATCCCTGCCAAACCAGACGATATCCTCCCCCCAACGAACTTCAAATTCATATACACTTTCTGTCACCTCTAGTTCAATACATTCCTTTTTTGCGGCCAGCTCTGCCATCTTTCTTATGTATGAACCAGCATCCGCATTGACTCTGTACATGGCAGAAGCCCAGCTTTTCCCTCCCGGAACACGCTGCTCCCGCAGCCACTTGGTTATCTCGCTCATCTTTCATTCCTCCTCTTTTTTCAACAAAAGTGCCAGTGTCAAGCTCCAGACGAATTAAAAGTGACCTTGAGCTGAAGACCCTGAAGCCAGTGAAATCACAACACAATTGATAAAAATATCATGTCATTTTCTTTCTGTAACGTAAAAACTGCCTTCCCTCCCATCCGACGGCATAAAAAAACCCCTTTTGCTCGGATGGCAAAAGAGGTCCTCAAAAGTCCGTTTTATCATCCAAAGCATACATGCCCTGCTGGTTGGAGCACCTTGCGTTTTGCAGGTTGCTGCGGGGTCATTGAGCCAGATCTCTCACCCACTCTTGATAACTATTCAATTTATTCCAGTATAACGAACGGTCTGAAAAATCGCAAAAAAATTAAGTTGGAGGTTCTGTGCCCGGATGGGCCCAAATAAAATGGAACATATTCAGCCACATCGACTCTGATCTTCGGACAATCAATCCTGAATCTTTTACAAGCTTAGGGATATCCCGTGTTTGGTGACAGCCGATCACCTTATACAGGAGCGGATTTAAAATCCTCTGAGCTCCTGCAATGAAAAAAGAAGGACTGATGCCATGTTCCAACAAAAGGATGCTTCCATCAGGTCTGCACCATTTTTGAATGTTCTGCATCATCTTTAAGGGGTTTTCGTAACTGCAGAACGACAATGTGGATACAACTGTATCAAAGGAACCCGGTTCTAATTCGAAATTCTCAATATCCGCACAGATCCAATCCACTTCTGTGTTGCTGGCTGCCGCTCTTTGACGGGCGGTGTTTAACATTTCCTCACTGAAATCTATTGCTGTCACCTTTACGCCTGGGGGATAGTACGGAAAATTGGCACCGGCTCCGACAGCCAATTCCAGCACCTCTCCTTTGGCGTGGCCAATTAGCTCTTTCCGCCATCTTTTTAAACTGACAGGCTCATTGTTTTTTGCATACGTTGCGGCCTGCCTGTCAAAAATTCGTATCAGCTTCTCCTTCTCCAATCCCTCACCTCTTTTTTAATGATCACTTCTGTTTTCTGCTTTCGACATTATTCGGGGCGTGCCTGTGGTCAAGCCCCCTAAAAATGGACATAATCAAAATACGACAAGAATACACATTGTTTAATTGGTTTCAGTATGTGCGCCACCATTGACTTTGTTTTTGTCCGTGTTGAGGAACGCATGC